>JBDNIE010000367.1:0-9372 GCA_041688425.1 Halioglobus sp.
GTTATGAACTGGAGGTCGCAGCAAAGGTAGCCGCTGAGGCGGGCGTGACACAGCATGTCGTGGCTGATATCGACCTCAGGATGTTCGGTGGTTCCGCAATCACATCGGATATGGAGGTAACTAAAGGTCGTGACAGAGACGAGATGGGCGAAGGTATACCTGTTACTTACGTCCCGGCTCGCAATACCGTTTTTCTCTCCTTTGCGCTGGCGTGGGCAGAGGTCCTTGAAGCAAGCGATGTATTCATCGGGGTAAACGCGCTGGATTACTCCGGCTACCCAGATTGCCGACCAGAGTTTATCGAGGCCTATGAGAATATGGCCAACTTGGCCACTAAGGCGGGGGTCGAGGGAACTCAAAAGCTCACGATCCATACTCCACTTATTGACCTGACGAAGGCACAGATTATTGAGAAGGGCATGTCGCTGGGTGTGGATTATGCAGTTTCCAGTAGTTGTTATGATCCGTTACCAGACGGCCACCCCTGTGAACAGTGTGATTCTTGCTTGCTTCGCGCGAAGGGCTTCGCGGAGGCAGGTTTCGCTGACCCCCTAATTGAAAGGTTCAAGATCGTCGCATGAGAGATCGGTTGCTATATACAGCGTCGTGCCCTTTTGAGGCTGCTCGCCACGTTTCGATCCTGCCCGAGGGACATCGAGCGAGAAATATGCATGGCCACACTTTCCAGGCAAGATTCCGTGCAGAACTGCCTGAAGGTTGGGCGCCATTTTTAGGAGGAGAAACCTCAGTCGTAAGCTCTAATTTGCAAAAAGTAATTTCATCTTTGGACTACCAACTTCTTAATGATCATCTGGTCACTCCTACGGACGAGAATTTGGCGCGGTGGCTGCGTGATCAATTGGATGTGCCTGGCATAGAACTTGTGGGTATTCAGAGTACCGGTAATCAAGGCGCAGATTTGGATAGTGATAATCACGCACATGTTTGGCGACGATTTCGCTTTGAAGCCGCGCATCAGCTACCGAATGTACCCGAAGGGCACCAGTGCGGTCGTATGCACGGGCACGGCTTTGAGGTGATCCTCCACGCCGACCAGGAGTTGAATGGTGACGATATGGGTGTCGACTTCGACAAGCTCGGTGATATCTGGATGCCCTTACATGCTGAGCTCAACATGGCTTGCCTAAACGATATCCCTGGCTTGGAAAATCCGACCAGTGAGATGCTGGCGTCATGGCTTTGGCAGCGCATAAAACCGGTGCTGCCAGAGCTATCATGGATCACAGTGTATGAAACCGTTACAGCGGGTTGTCACTACGATGGCAAACACTACAGAATTTGGAAAGAGTTCCGATTCGAGAGCGCGATCCGACTGGCCAGAGCTCCCGACGGTGATCTTCGCAGAAAGTTGCACGGACATAGTTACCTCAGCCGACTCCATTTGACAGCGCCATTAGATGAGGTAATGGGTTGGACAGTAGATTATGGGGATGTGAAAGAGGTCTTTAAGCCCATCTACAAACAACTGGACCACCACTTGTTGAACGATCTCCCAGGACTGGAGGATGGGGATGTAGGCAGCCTCCTGAAATGGATCAAAGCCAGTTTCGCACACCAATTACCCCAAATGGATCGGATTGATCTTTTCGAGACACCCTACTGTGGCGCATTGTTAATCTGGGGTGAACAGTCTCCAGCGCTGCCGACCTGATCGCTATGACTTACTCAGTTAAAGAAATGTTCTATACGATCCAAGGCGAAGGGTGCAATTCTGGACGCGTTGCGGTCTTTTGTCGCTTTGCAGGATGTAACCTCTGGTCTGGTTTGGAGAAAGATCGTAGCAACGCAGTATGCCAGTTCTGCGATACCGAGTTTGTTGGTACTGACGGCGTGGGCGGTGGAAAATTTCGCACCGCGACTGATCTGGCAGATAGCGTAGAAGAAATATGGCTGGAGGGCAGTGGGGGGAAGGATGGTAGATTTATCGTGTGTACAGGTGGTGAACCGTTGCTGCAATTGGATGAATCCCTGATCGACGCATTACATGAACGTGGTTTCTATATCGCAGTTGAAACCAATGGAACTAAAGTAGTTCCAGATGGAGTTGATTGGTTAACTGTGAGTCCTAAGTCAGACGCAGCAATCGTGTTGAGTAAGGGCAACGAGTTGAAGCTTGTTTACCCGCAAAGTCTAGCTCCTCCCGAGCAGTTTGCGCAGTTGGATTTTGACAACTTTTTCCTGCAACCAATGGATGGCCCAAAAGTAGTGGAAAATACCCAGATGGTAATCCAGTACTGCCGAGCCAATCCCCACTGGCGAGTGAGTGTGCAGGCCCACAAGATTTTAGGCATCCCTTAAGTAAAGCTTCGGAATGGGAAAATAATAGAAAGATGATCTTAGACTAATAATTATGTTGAGAAAAATAGTACTGTCATCGGCCGACATTTTCACGGCTATACGTTGCTGCTTAATCGATAAAAATACTCAATGGAGAGTGTTTCACATGGAAGTGAGGCTCAATACGTGACAAAGAATATAGGCGATCTTGTAACATCCACTCAATTTGAAGGTATTGGGAAAATATACTCAATTGATGACGTTGAAAAAGTCTCAGTCGTTACTTTTTTCGAGTCGCCAGAAGAACCTAATGCTCGACCGCAGACAGTTATATTTGATTCCTTACAAGTTGCCACACTCTATGATGAATTTGTTATTTACTGTATTCATCCATTGCATAGAAAGTGGCAGCGTGCGCGTTATGGCGGGAAGCGTCCAAATGATGAACACCTTGTCATATTCCGTAAAGGCGAAGATGACGTATTGTTGATTCACGATATATACGTGATCAATCTAGGCAATAGACGCTATTTAGATCCCAGAGCATACCTGGCCCAACGATGCAGTGACACGCCGTTATTTCTCGACTACCGCTCAAGATTTATCAATTCTTATATCGAGCAACGTAGTTCTTGTCGGTCAATATCCTCAGTTTTAAGTAGTGGGATTGAATTAGAAGCGTATCAACTGGCAGTCGTTCGTAGGGTGCTGCAAGACGATGTAAAAAAATATCTTCTAGCGGACGAAGTGGGTCTTGGGAAGACGATCGAAGCGGGGATGATCATTCGCGAGTTGCTTGTCGAAGATTATACAAAAAAAGCAATTATTGCGGTCCCCGAATCGCTGATTGAACAATGGACGGATGAACTGACGAAAAGATTCTTTCTAGAAGCTATGCTGGACGAAAATATAGTTATCTGCAGTCATGAAGAGTTTTATGACAGCCTAAAAGAACAAGATTCGACTCCCAGCGTAATTGTCATTGACGAAGCGCACCTTATAGCTGACTGGGGTTGGTCGAGCGATTTTACTATTAAACAGAGTTACGAATTTATTGCCGAAATCTGCGCAGCTAGTGACGTGTGCTTGTTACTGTCGGGTACACCCCTGAATGGTAATGAGACTAACTTTCTTTCGATGCTTCATCTGCTTAATTCGAGTTCCTATCCACTCACAGATGAAGGAATCGATGAATTCAATATTAAGATATCGGAACGGGAAAGTCTCGGTGGTATCTACCAAGCATTAACGCCTACTAATGATAATACAACACTATCTGATTTACTTGATCAGATAAAATCGATCATTCCCGCAGACAAAATTTTGGACGAGTTAATCAATATTGCGACCCCCCTAGTCGATTGGTTGGAAGGTGAAGAAGAAGGCGATGATAGGGCAGATGTAATACAAGATATCCGCATATACTTAGGTGAGAATTATCGAATTCATCAGAGAATGCTGCGCAATCGACGCGAAGATTCGTATATTTCTAGTCTTTTTCCTGGATTAGATGGTTTAGAGATACTGCCCTGGAATATTGATGAGAAGCGCCTTTCCATCGAGCAGTCACTTGACGCATTTAGAAGTGAATATCTGTCGCATGATACGCCAACTAACGCCATAACACAGAGTAACTATAGAGGATGGATAGAAAAAGCGCTCAACAACCCTATGTCGCTTGCACGGCATGCAGCAACTATTTTGGCCGATTCGGCCGTCACCCTTCAAGGATCTGAGTCAGGATTTCTCGAGGAATTAATTGAATGTGCCATCGAAGAGCAAGAGGAGAAAGACTATATTTTTCTGACTTATATTGATAATTGGCTTGCGAATAATCCCGCCGGTAAGATTGTCGTTTTCGCCGGCGAGATAGAAACGGCAAATAACCTGGCCCTGATTTTACGCGAAAAATATGGAGACATAACTGAGCGGCATGTCGCTGGTGAACCGGTTAGATTTTTGGACGATAACAGCATCCGCATTTTTGTTTGTGACAGAAAAGGAGAGGATGGTTTAAATCTACACGGCGGCAAAAAATTAGTTGTCCATTATGATCTACCATTGTCTATATCTCGCATTGAGCAACGTCTTGGTAGGGTCAACCGGTATAGTGCTGACATAAGAGCATTGCCAATTCAAAGCATAGCATTTAGACCTAGCAGTGAAAGCTACAGTCACGACTGGTTAAGCGTTCTGAATGATGGGATCGGGATATTCGATCGATCCGTTGCAAGTCTCCAATATGTACTTGAACCCGTGATAGACGAGGCATGGAGTAATGTATGGATCTCAGGTAATAAGGGACTTGCCGCGTGCGCCAAAAAACTTCAAGGCGAGAATGGTTTGATCCAACGAGAGCGATTAAGGGTTCAAGCGCAAGAGCAACTTAATAACCTTGAAGACGAAATCACCGCCGCTCAAGAATACTCGTCACGCATAATTGCTTCGGACGATCAGGCTGAAATGCAAGCTAATGAAATGCAGGATTGGATAACGAAAGGACTACTTTTTCGTAGGAGAAGAGGGGAAATGGAGTCCACATTCCGGTATCAATATGGGCCTGGAACTCTGATGGATTCGATGACATTTATCACTAAATGTTTATTGGGAATAGATTTCAAAAGCTCTTCAGCCAACGCCCCCGTAACGCACCTGATGAGCTTTGATCGTGCTGTTTGCTCGCGAGGGAATGACATTCATCCATTTCGCTATGGCCAGCCTTTTTTGAACACTATCTATGATGCGCTAAGCACCGACAGTCGTGGGATCAGTGCTGCTCAAGTACGTTACTTGAAAAGTAATAATGTAATTGAACCTATGCCCTGCTTCAAAATCGATTGGCTAATCAGTCACAATAATAGTAATCATGTCATTGGCGACGAAATATACCCGCCGAATATAGTTACACAATGGCTAGACCAACACGGTGAACCCATACAGAAGAAAGTTCTAATAGACCTGCTAACCAGACCATATAATAAAATGGACGGAGGGGTTTACAAGGATGTCAATTTGCGTTCGGAGCGCTGGCCAGCTATTGAAGAGAATTTTCCAGAAAAAGAGTGGAGCAAGCTAGTTAATACAGTCTATGAGAGTGGCTTTCGACACATTCTCAAATCAATTGATACTGACCTTATTCCCTCGCTAAACGCTAACTGCTTGGCCTATAGCGTTACTATAATTGCTTCGATGTGAGTTGATATTTCTATGATTGAAATTGAAATGCACAGAGAATGGAACATCCTAGAAACGCACCTGAGAGAAAATAATGTCATACCTGAATTTAAAAATCAGTTTTTCCGCCGCTTAACAATAATATTGAACGATGATACGGCAGGTATAAAAGACATTTTGACCGCCTACCGCGACGCCCTGAGAGCTTCTCCAAAGGAACATCCCAACCTAACGTTTAAGATGCGGGAGCGTTATAGCGACGTTGTCGTTTCCGAGAAATACTTTTTGCAGTCTGGACTGGTATACGACGAACTACTGAAAAAACTTCGCCTGAAAAACAGCGCTACATCGCTTGGATTAGACCAAATTCACAAGGTATATCAACTAGAGGAACGTAGAAAAATACCCAGAATTTCTTTCGACATTTGTTTGTCCAACAGGCTATCGCCCAAAAGAGATTCAAATGAGGATAAGCAATGCTATAGGGGACATGGCCAGCAGATAGCTATCCGAACAGCATTACAGAGCCAACCCGGTAGTACGATCGTAATTAACTTACCTACAGGAGTAGGTAAAACACTGGTTGCACACAGTCTTTGCTTGTTTTCAGATATTGATAGATTGACATTGGTCATTACGCCAACAACTGCTCTTGCAATCGAGCAGGCGGAACGTGCGAAAGATATATTAGAAGCTGCGGGTGAACCTGCAAATAGCAACCTTTTTTTTGGGGGATCGCAAACACCCCAACAAAGGAAAGATATCAAAGATAGAATACGGGCAGGTCAGCAGAGAATATTGTTTACCTCGCCTGAGTCAGCGCGTGGAGCCTTGCTGCCTTGCCTATTTGACGCGGCTAGAGACCAAAAACTTGCGAATATTATTCTAGATGAAGCGCACTTAATAGATCAGTGGGGTGCCGAGTTTAGACCCGATTTTCAAATTTTTGCAGCAGTGACACACGCACTTATAAAAGCTTCGCAAAGAACAATCAGATGCTGCTTGTTATCGGCGACTTTTACGGACGCAAGTCTGTCTACGCTCAGAAAGTTATTTACGTTTGATGATCACGACTTTATAGAAGTGCACAACTCATTTCTCCGACCTGAACCTCAGTATAATGTCGTTCAGCATAGATTGGTGGCAGACTTTGATGGCTTGCTCGAAAAATCGCTAATGGAGTTACCAAGGCCACTCATTCTATACACACTTACACGTAAAAAAGCGGAGCAGGTTGTCTCGAAAATACGTTCATCGGGATACAACAGAGTTGGGCTTTTCACTGGAGATACCAATACAAATAGAAGATCTAGTCTGATAAAGGAATGGAATACTGACCAACTCGATATTATGGTGGCGACATCGGCGTTCGGTGTTGGTATGGACAAGGATGACGTCCGAAGTATTCTGCATGTACAACCTCCGGAAAATATCGATCGATTCTACCAGGAAGTTGGTCGAAGTGGTCGGGACGGAAGAGCTAGTCAGTCCCTTGTAATATTCCATCATAGTGATCTTAGTATCGCGGAGAAAATCAACAAAGATAAACTCATCACTGAGGAAATGGGACTAACGCGCTGGAACTCCCTTTTTAATCATAGGTTAGACGGCGACGATAGCAACGTAGTTAACATAACCAACATGCATGGTGGTATCTCCAGGAAAAGTAGTGAGAATGAATCGTGGAATTGGCGTACTTTGTTGCTAATGCAAAGATCTGGGTTGATCGAAATTGAATTTGAAAAGCCAGAGCATGCACCTCAGTGGAGAGAATCACAAAATGCAGATGAATATAGTGTTCAAGAGCGTAAATTTTACGATGCTTACTACCAGACTATAAAAATTTCGACACTTTTAGATAATCATCGTGACAAGACTTGCTGGAGTGAACATGTTGGTCCACAACGGACCAAGGAGACTCAAAGAAAGAGCTTAGGGTTTGAGAGACTGAAGCACTGGTTACTGAATCCTTCAGGTGTGAGTCTATGCAAAACTTTAAGCGAACAGTACACGATAAATGGCGCTTCACCTCAGACCACTTGCGGTGGTTGTCCTCACTGCCGACAACAAGGAAAATATGATGGTAATTTTCCAACGCTAAACTTTTCGACAATAATTAAAAGACCTCACAGAAACCGTAAAGCCCCCAAGTATATTTACTATCAAACAGATCATAGTACTCCGTTGCGTCGACTCATCAATGAATGGGTCAATTGGATACAATCACTAATTGAAAAAGAAGAGGTCCTGAGTATATATTCGTCAGAGGTCCTGCTAGGACGTTTAAGCAAAAGTTTACCAAAAGGTATAAGACGATTTTGGTCTGATAATGTAATTCCCAGTTCCGGCACAATAACTCTCGCAGAAAGTTCGCTAGTTATTATCCCTCCAGGAATTGGTCGACTACCTTTAATAGATAGCGATGAAGAATTTTATATTTTGCTTGCTCCACACGACCTTCCATCACATCATTTTGGGCGACTTTGGTGGAATGATTACTACGGTTCCCAACCACTCGATCACTTTCTTCAATCTTCAAGTTGAGATTTATATATGTCATTTATAAATAATGCGCACCCTGGGAGCCAAATTAACTTGCTCTGCCTAATCTATCGTGTTCTCCATGAAAATCCCAATAAGTACACCGGTGAAGAATTGCAAGACTATTGCGCGCCAGAACCCATATTCAGTTCAGATGATCATAGAAAGCGATTCCGAGATACTCTTTCTTTTTGGTCGAAGTCGCCACATCAGTTATGGAGTTCTGGCCAAGAGAAAAAGTTGTCTCTTGATCTTCCAGTTGAATCCAATGGATTTTCTGTTTCTGAAATTGCGCACCAACTCCGGCATAGGCTTATGGCTATTGATTTTTCTGACATTAGTTCAGACGAAGATGAATTTGGAGCATCCAAAGCGATAAGATCCTTTGCGTATATACTTACGCAAGATAAATTTTCTATCTTCAATCACGCGCTAACAAAAGAAGAAATTGATGCAAGTTTTGCAAGCAACTTTGGAAATTTCAGTTTGAATGATTCTGAAAAATCTTACTTCATCGAATTTTGTAACTTTCTTGGGATAAGTGAAAAAGTTGGATCACAGGATTTTCTCGATCCGACGCGGTTGTTGGATTCGTTTGTTTCAAAGATATTTGAGGACACCCGGGAATTGAAAGCGACAGATTTTTTCCAGCGACTAGCTGAATGCGTGCCAATTGTAGATAACGGAAAATACAACGTGCTCGTACGTGAATTAATCGGCGCCGAAACAGACATGCCGAACTCTCTGTCGATAAATCTCAGTCATGCAATAAATCGGCTTAAAGAAAAGCGTGTTATACAAATTGCAGAGACATCTGATGACATGAATGCAATAGTTTTAAACCTCCCAAATGGAATCGAGCGACAAATAAGTTCAATTACCCTTCTAAGGGGTATTCAATAGTGGTGAATAGGTATTGGCCTAACAGTTCTCAGATTGCGACTTGTATAAGAACAGAAGCTGAAGAATTGTCACCTTATGTATTGCAGGTGGTGCATGAACCCATGCGTCTTAGAAGAGTCAACATCAACACCGGTAGTTTCGATACCGTTAGTACAAACGCGGAGGAGCAATTACTAGACCATCTTAAGCGGCACTCACGCCCAATACCTATTTTGGGCGATGCGGGTTCAGGTAAGTCCCATTTAATACGGTTTCTTGACGTCCAGTTAAGAAATGATCCTGAAACCCAGGATTGGATTGTTAAGCGTATTCCGAAAAGTTCCAGTTTGAGGCAAGTGTTAGAAATACTTCTAGAGGATATGCAAGGCCAAAATTTTGATGACCTTCGGAGCAAGATTACGGAGGTTGGAGATCGTTTGAATACCCGGGAAGTCGCTGAACATTTGACTCTTTTTA
>JBDNIE010000368.1:0-14882 GCA_041688425.1 Halioglobus sp.
CAATTTGCTGTTTCCAGTGGGCGGTCAAATCTGTCGGGGTGATTGGATCGCTCATGATTTGCTCCTGTCATTTGATGGTCAGGAGAAAGCATGGTCACGATTCGAGTGAAAAAATAGGTGCCGATTTAAAGGCGCTTACGAAATACTTCTTGATGATTGTCTGACGATAGATTGGGTGAGCAATCATCCCTTGAAAACATAGGGCAAAAAATCTATTGAGGGAATTTATGACGGTACAAAATTATTAGCTACAAGCTAATTTCTATAACCACCATAGATCAACCAACTATCAAAGAGCCCCAATTAGCGCGCCATTTCGGAAGAAGCAGCTGCATCCATATGTAATGCTGGCTAGTTCGGAAACTCATCGAATGACTCCGAAAATGGGGAGCCGGTTGCATTCAAATAGATACGATTCAAATCCGCATTGGCAGCAGAAAAAATGGACTGCTTCTCAATAGCCAACGCTCTAAAAGGCATCACTCCCTTTCCTGGGTATTTCTTTATAAGATGTGATCTGAATTTATTGTGCATAGACTCCAGATTTTTCAAAGGGTGTGCCATTCGAAACCGATTGAATTGTAGTAGCAGACGCTGTGCTTGCGGGGTTACACTCTCGTTCATTCTCTCTGGTGATTTCAAATCGGCGAGATCCGCGATGTCAACTGCATTGCAAAAGTCTGTGATGAGATCGCCGCCAACCAGCTTCGGTTTCTCGAATATCCGGATCATGACTTTATCTTTTCCGAAAGCGCCAGCCCACAAATTGATCAACTCAAGGTAGTTGTAGTAATGGGATAGAGAAAGTTGTGCGATATGCTCTCCCAACTCAACGCTAGAACCAAGCTTCAACAGAGTGGAATAATGTGAAACTCGAACGTCTATCTGTCTCCGGAGATATACAATAACTGTAATGTTATCTGACACACGAGTGAGCAGCTCTCTAAGTTTTTCTATTTCCTGCGCGTCGATCAAATTCGAATGACAGTGCTCGTTTGACAAGACCAGAGACTGTACATTTTTGGGTAAGTCTTGGATCTCGCGTGCGAAGTTTTCAACGATAAGTCGATCAAACTCAATCCGTTTATCGCTGTCGACTACCCTTTCTTCGACATGGATGCTATTGGATCGATCGTGCCCCATTGCGTAAGCTGCGAGCATCACATTGTTAGCGTGGCCCAGAGATTCCGAAATTCCGATTCCACGCTGTCGCAAAAGCTTTTTGTTTTTGACCAAAAACCCCTGAATAGTCGTTGATCCAGTCTTTTCGATACCAATGTGGAGAAAAATCTTCATCCTATAACTTTATGTTTAAGTATTCGCTGCAAGCGGCTTCTACCGAGTAATCGGCGTAAGAGATTGCTGCTGCCGCTGACTTTTCAGCAAAAAAATCGTATTGCGCAATCATCTTGCTCATACTTTTTGTCAACGATCTTACTTCCGCCGCGTGCGGTTCGGCCTGCGCTTTGACTATGCTCTTGTCTACAATGACGCTACCAAATTTGCTCTCAATGTACTCGGCACCACCAGTGTTACTCAAAATCATTGGCAATCCAAAGTATAAGTACTCTAACGTCGCTATGCTAAAACCCTCATACTTTGTTGGGAGCAGGGCTATGTGTGAAGTGGCAAGATGTTTGGAGAGTTCTCTTCTATCCAAAGAGCCCAACAGCTTAATATTAGAAGGGTCTCCACATTGCTTTAGTTCCGCGAGTATGGCGCTCTCCACTTCCTCATTTACGCCAAGATTTCCCGGCAATAACAGCTGTGCCGTCGGGTTCTTTTTGAGTAGGCGCGAAAATGCTCTGATTACCAGCACATGATTTTTCTGAGGCTGCCCGTTAGCACACATGATGAAAGTAGGTGATTCTCTAACTGTAGTAGTTCGGTATTCCCGCATTACTTCAACCGGTGGGCGGATCAGGCCCTCTGTGTTCAGTCCGTTGACGATGGCGACTATGCTGCCCTCACGGATACTCAAATTTGCTATTGAATACTGTCTAACAGGCTCTGAAACGGCAATAAACTTATCAATATTATTGGCTCGGATGTCATTAAAAAAGATATTGTCTAGCTGCCATGAATACTCGTTGTGTATTACTTCGATCATAACGGCGGTAGCGGGGCGGAATGCTGGTATGTACCCATACGAATGGTGAAAGAACGTGTAATCATATTTCCTTTTACTGAGATGCTGGGGCATGTTCATCTCGTCATTCTGAACACGAAAAACGTTAATACCATGGGCTATCGCTTCGTTATAAACGTGGCCAGTCTCATTGATGACATATATATGCACAGAGCGGCAGTGACTGCTAAAGTATCTAGCGTGGTCCAGTACCACTTGTTCCAGTCCTCCGCGGTCCAGATTTTCCACAACAATAGCTATATCAAGCTGCGAAACGACCGAGGGAATCAGCGAGTTCACTCTGGTCAGTGCGGGGGACTCCAGACGAAGTATTTCTGCGGACGATTTCTTAGGGCGCTTATTGCCCGAACTTAGTCCTTTCAGCGTCGTGGAAAGCGTGCGTAAAGGCCTTGTTATCCTGAAAGAAGTTGACTCCATTAACGCTCTATTGTGCTGAGTCAACCTTGCAACATCATTCTCAAGGCGGATTGCCCTTGCTTGAATTGAACTCCTGTACTCGATTTCCGCATCAAATCTCTCTAGTGTGCTTTGTAAGGTTGTTCTTAAGTCAACCTCGGAACTCGCGAGTTGCGCGACATCATTTTCGAGACTAATGGTCTTTGATTCGAGTGAGCTTCTGAGCTCAATTTCTGCATTGAACCTAGCGAGAACGTCTTGCAGATTTGCTGTTAAATCCACTTTGGCGCGCTCTAGCTGAGCGACTGATTTTTTCAACGACTCATTTTCTTGCATCACTGAGTCTCGCTCGCTCTTCAGTTCTGACGATTTTCCCATCAAGGCAGCAATTTCACGACGTTGCTTCGCTTCGTGCGTCGCGTTAGTTTCAAGCCTAATATTTAGTGAGCTCTCATTCGCTCTGGCGTTGGCCAATTGCGAGCCCAGTTCGACAATTTCATTCTCCTTGAATTCGTTCAGTGCTTTGAAATGTACAGCAATCCGTTGCTCCAAGGCTTTTTCGTTTTTGTCCTGGCAATTCTCAAGATGCTCGAATTTCTGCCCAAGGTTATCCAGTATTCGCTCCAAAAGAGCGGCATCTTCTACACGACTGTCTTGAATCTCTTGCTTTAGTTCATCAAACGAAAATGACAGGAATGATTTTTGAGCGTTTGCATGAAAATTCGCATCTTCAATGATTTTTTCACCGGCCTCTGCTAGCTTCTCGGTATTGGCTAATGTCAGTAGCCATGTCTCATGCTCGACGGTCATGAAGTCGGCCACCAGTGCGCGTGATGCGTTAACAGCCGTGATTACATCACTACCAGTCTTGCCCAGATCTTGGCGCATAACGCCAAGGCTTTCTATCAGCTCAGCAAAACGTGCATTTTGTACCGTCTTCTGTATCAATTCGTTGCTTTTTCGACTGTCGAAGCCGCGGGCTACAGTGGTGAGCACCTGTCCAATATTTTTCTGAACGGCCTCAAACGTTTTTGCGTTACTGCCCAGATAACTGTCGAGCCGGGTAAGCTTACTCTCCAGGAAGGCTCCCGTAGACTTTGACTCACTCTGAATATCTTCAAGTAACTCTGTCATTTCGGTGTTATGGACTGAATACGACTCTGTGAAGTTTTTCAGAATATTCCGATAGCTGGATTCTCGTTCGGAGACGAGTTTTTCCAAGTGAGTGGCGAGTTCAGTTGATTCGTTAGTGGCTTCGTCGCGATATCGAATAACGCTTTTATCTAGCTCTTCGACCACGGTAGCCAGCGACTGTATCTGATGCAGGCCTGCTAACTCATCGCCCACGTTCTCAAGACTGTTCTTAACTGCTTCCTGCAATTTTCTGGCACTGGTCTCTTGCTTGGAAAGTGCCTCCTCCAGCAGACTTGTTACGCTACCCTTAAACAACTCCTCGAGTCCGGCTAAACGCTGATCCAGCTTGCTGGCGAGTGCGGAATTTGCGAGCGACTGCTCTTTCAGCTCCTTTTCAATATTCGAAACCGCGTCTTCTGCAGATTTTCGATCTTTCTCCGCTCGCTCCAGGTCTGCCGTCATTCGGTTGACAGTTCCTTCAACGACAAGGGTCTTGTCGTGCAAAACTTTCTGCCTAATGAACTTGGAAGGAGTTAAATCCGATGCTGGCTGAGGCGAATAGGATAATGATGAGAGCTTTTTGGGCTTTTTCCCAGGCTGAATCTGAGCGTAGCCCAACAATTCAAAATCTCTGTGATAAAAACTGTTGATCAGGCGAAGGGTTTCCGGTGCGATCAAAAAATCCAGTTTCCTGGAGACGTTTTCTTTCGTAATTTTTTTTCCTGAGGGAATACCCAGATAGTCATCTATGTATTTTCGGGCCGCATCTACGCCTGCCTCCTCGAATCTGAAAATGGTTGTTTCCGCTGTTATAAACTGTGTTTGCGTGCGGATATGGTTGTCGTAAACATAGCTGTTTTTCCAATACTCGCCGAAGCTATTCTCAACAAACTGGTCGAATGCGATATTCTCGCTTAAACCATTTTGACGTTGATACCGATACTCCGACACCAGGCGACCAAAAGGATTTCTTACGATGGTCACAGCGGGCGGAACGCGGTAATCAAAAAGATCCTCTAGTAGGCTTGCATGAAAATGTTGCGGTGAGCAGTGTAGTTCTCCAGGGCCGGAGTGGAAGAGTGACATTTCGACATTGTCACTAAACAGCTTCTCCAGTGATGTGCCGCCACATTTGGGAATGTGTATAAAAAGCAGATCCTTGCCATCCTTACGTAATAATGGCATTTGCCCTCCGCTCACTTTGCAGCGCGCTCGCCCGTGATTGGGTCGCCCGCATTGCATTTAGCGTCTTTATAATCTGATTATGTTTCTTATCTAGCTCAAGCATTGTGATTTACTGTCCCAGGACACGGGCTGACAAGTTTTCCAATGCGGTTTCGTACTCGATCTGCATTGTCCTGGCGACATCAAAGTTCTTCTCGATCATCCATTTGCGGGAGGCCTTATCGGGGAAAAACCCCTCATTGAAATCAGCGACACTAACATATTCGTATCCATACTCGGCGAAGTCACCAATTTCTACTAGTTCAACAATTGGAACCACGCCATAACACAGGTACTCAATGAGCTTGGTAGGGCAAGCCACGCGGTTGACCGGGCTGCAATCTCGTACGATAAAACCGAAATTGGCGGCGGAGTATTCCGCGGCCAGATTTTCTTTTTCGCAGAACCCCAAACTTACATAATCCTTTGAGGAAGCAGGCAGTTTCTTCTCGATAACGTCATGTTCGTGAGAAAAGAAAATGAAATTTGCCCGGTTCGTCGATTTGGCGACGGAATCGACCATCTTGTCAATATTCTGCCAAGCCTGCGTTCCTCCGGCGTAAATAACCTTAACAGGCAGTTCAGTGGTCTCTGTTTCGGATTCAAGTGAGTAACCCTGATTATCATATTTTTCAAATATGCCTACTTTGGTCCAAGCGTAGTCTATATTGGGATACTTATTTTTGTAGTGAGAATCCATCGCATTGGTGACAAAGACACACAAGCGGGCTTTTTTTAGTACTTGCTCCTCTACGCGGGCATAGCGTTCAACATTGTGGGGATTGCCCATCATCGCCTCTTCTTCCGGGGTTACACCATGCACGTCGACGCAAATTTTTCCAGAATCCAGATAGTCCACGAGGTACTCTGCCAGGTGTAGCGTATGGCAATAAACGGCGCGCACAGTATCGACGATCTGCTTTATATAGCTTTTGCCCTCGTCTGTTTCGGGGTTGAGATAGATCACGGCCGTCGAGTCTGTGACCCGCACCATTCTCTGCTGGTCACCGTATATTTTGATGTCGATATGGACGTAGATGCGATGCCATGCCTTGAAAGCCTGGTCGATGGAGTAAACTCGGCTCATCCAGCCCTCCTTTATCTGCTCCCTGTGGGGGTAGGGGCCAAAAAAGGCAATTTCAAAATTCTTGAACATTGTCACTGTCCTGATAAATGCGAGTATTCCCGCGCCTGAGCTGACCTGAACCCTGTGGCAAGAACTATGGGCGAGCATTGTACGTTAGTAAATAACGGCGCAGCAATCGCGTCGCCTGCGTAAACCACTCGATCAAGCGTGGACTTATTGGAAGTCTCCTTGGATACTGTGCCCCGAACAACAAGGGGCTGTTTGCCCGGGCCCATCCTGTGTGAATATAAAAGCATGAAACTACGCGGTCAAATAATCACTGAATCGCTGGCTATCGGCATCGCTTTGTTCGGGGCGTGGACATTGTATGCCCATATTCTTATTTACTTTCGGTCAGATTTCACTGTACTGAAGACTTACTCTCTGGCGCCGGTATTGCTCTTGTCGGTGATGCTCTTTGCCCTGGGTAAGCGGGCAACGACTTCACGTGCTCCGACCTGGAATGCCGAGGGGGGGAAGTCAGGTGTGCTGCAAGCTCTTCCCGGCTGGTTTTGGTTCCTGTGCCCTTTTGTAATCGTCACTATTGTGTGGTTATCAAACTCGGAGTGGATTTTCTGGGCGCTTGCTTCTGTCTACCTATTTGCCGCAGCGCGCGCCTTTGCCTCTAAAGAAACCAGTCTGCAGGCTGACAACCCCTTTATGGGGGGACGGGAGGTGGCCGTGTTGGTGGCGATCTGCGCCATTGCGGTTCTACTCACGCTCGGGTCCAATAACCCGGACCCCGATGATGCCTATTTTGTAAGCCTGATTTCGGCGACGCTGGATAATCCTGCGGCTCCTCTATATGGGCTCGACAACCTCTATCGAAGTGGGGTGCCTCCGCTGGAGGGCGCCTATCACCTGCTGCAAACCTATGAGTATTTTGTCGCGGTTGTGGCGAGCTTTACTGGACTGTCAGTGCACTTGCTGTATTACCTCGTTCTTCCGGCGCTTTGGACGATTGTGGGTGCACTGACGCAATGGGTAATACTGCGGCGCTTTCTGCCCTGCGGGGCCGCGCTGCTCGGTCTGGCGTGTTTGATTCTATTTTTGGCGCTTTGGGGCGATGAACATCGAACCTATGGCAATTTTGCATTTGTAAGACTCTATCAGGGAAAGGCCATTTATCTATTTGTGGCTCTGCCGATGATTGTTTACTCGGCGTTGCGATATCGCAGCGATCCCACGGCGCGTAACTGGACCTTCCTCATGCTGCATCAGTTCGCAGGTGTGGGGTTCACCGTGAATGGCGCGGTCCTTGGCCCGCTGGCTGCAGGCATAGTGCTGCTGGCCGGTATGAAGTGGTCGCGGCAGTCAATACGCGAATCCCTACTGGGTGTTACGGCAAGTTTCGGCGTGCTGCTTGGGGCAGTGTGGATGAAGCTTTACCTGACAAACTTCTATCGCATTGCCAGAGAGGGCTTTCAGGCGGCTGATGCTGCAGTTACGAAGACTCAGGCTGTCGTCGCGAGTGGCGTGCAACCCGTAGTTAACGATTTTTATGATGTTCCTTCCGCAGTTGTTCTGGGCTACCAGACGGCCCTGGGTCTGGACAGAAGCAATCTGGTGCTACTGGGCTTACTCCTTTTGCCTTTTCTAGCGAGCCGGGCGAATCTGCGCGGCTTGTCCTGGATATGCAATTATGTCTTCGCATGCACCCTGCTCTTATTGTGTCCGGCTGTTTCACAGTTGCTGGGTACGTATATAGCGCACGCTCTAAGCTGGCGTATATTCTGGTCGTGGCCCGCCCCGCTGCTGCTGGCTCTAATGATCGGTGCTATTGCCTCTATCACACCGCTGCGAGTCTGGATCAGGACGGTCAGTATCGCTGCGATAGTGCTGATCTTCGCGTTTGCGGGGCCGACAGCGGTAGAGCGCGATGAATGGTCCTGGCAGAATATTTCCAAGTACAAGGTATACCCAAGTCATGATGCGGCCGTGCACCTGATGGGTCGATTGGACCGCACGCGCCCGGCACTGGTGCCAGAGCAGATGGCGATCAGTCTGGTAGGTCTTGAGGATGCTCCACCGCTGGTAGCCGTGCGTAACTACTATCTTAGAAATATGGGTGTGGTTGCCCCCAAGGCAGATGTGGAAATACGCAGAGCTTTGCTGTCTTATATCGAGGAGCGATGGACAAACCATATCGAGACAGACTGGGTTATCGCCCAAATAGAGCGGCAGGATATTGCGACTGTAGCTTTCAGGAAAGGCCACGAGCATGCTGCTATTCTTAGCGCCGAGCTCGTCTCTAATGGGTTTGAAATCCATGAGGCTTTTGGCTATGTAATGGCCACCAGAAGCACCCCGGCGGAGTGACTGTTATCGAGCCCATGCGTGTCAAATCACACAGTCTTGCAAATAGCTGATGCGGCGTATAAGAAAAGCGTACCGCCTGGTGACCCGTTTTTCGGTTGCTATGGTTCGTTTTGGGCCTAAGGAGACATGGCGGAGAACGAAGTCATATCTGGGTAATATCAGGTTCTTCCAAAAACCGATTGCAGTGTTTCCTGTTCGAAGACAAGCTTCCGCGCGCTATGCTGACCATGGCTCTTCCGAGACCAATCTGCATTTACCCAATCGACGCAGCTGGGCCATGTATGCCGCTGAATTTTTTGATGGTGGCCTTGAAAAAGTTGTACTTGATCTTGCTGTTGAGCTCTCAGCCAGAGGGATCGCGTGCTCTATAATTGTTAAAGGTAGAGCGGGTCGTGCGGGCGAACAGGCCAGGAAACTGGGCGTCGAGGTTGTCGAGTTTGATGGCAATGTAAGCGCACTATTGCAGTTCCTGCTGGAGAGGCGTTTTGAGCGTGTTATTGCCCACCACTGCTACGATGGGCTCGAGCAGATCTCGGCAGCTGGTATAAAGATAGACGAGGTACTGCATAACGCCTATCACTGGCAGAAAGATAACCAGTCGCTTGCCCTGTTGCGTGACCAGTGTGTAGAACACTGCATAGTCGTTTCAGAGTTCGTGCGCGATTATGCCGTGAATGAGCTGAAGATAAATCCGCGGAAAATACGCGTTATCCAGAACGGGCTCGCCAGGGAAGGTTTGATACGACCTCCCGTAGAACTTCTGAAGCAGAGGCGACTGCGCGCGGTGTCGGCCCCCGTTCTTGTGATGTTGGCCAATGCGCACCCGCAAAAGAATCACATAGCAGTTTTGCATGCGGTGCGTGAAATCAAAAAATCGTTTCCAAACTTAAAGCTCTATATGTGTGGTGTTATAGATGAGCGTACGAGTCTTGGAAAGACGATCCACTCGACAGCGCAACAGTTACAGCTGCTAGATACCGTAAAATTCACCGGGCCACTCGATAGAGAGGCTGTGTCGCGTTTATTGAGCGATTCGCATGTGGCGCTGCTACCGAGCCTGGTTGAGGGATACAGTATCGCCAGCCTAGAGTACTGCTATTTTGGTCTGCCTATGGTCCTCTCGAGTACCGGCGCTGCGCTGACTTTGCAGCAGTCTTACGGTAGTGCCGATATAGCTAACGATGTGGCCATTTCTGCGGCGGATTTGAACGTGGCAAGGATTGAGCGAAACTCATTGTGTCCCGGCCAGCAGAGTGTTGCGGGTATAGTGTGCGCGTTGAATCGTGTCCTGATGGATTATGAGCACTATCTCGACAAGGCGGAGA
Source organism: Halioglobus sp. (assembly GCA_041688425.1). Classification (GTDB taxonomy): domain Bacteria; phylum Pseudomonadota; class Gammaproteobacteria; order Pseudomonadales; family Halieaceae; genus Marimicrobium. The sequence continues at coordinate 9,674 of JBDNIE010000368.1, forward strand.
TAGCGGCAAATAGTTGGATGAGTTACTCGCTGGAATCAACGGTAGACGGCTATATGCGCCTGGACGATTGAGAATGTCTAGTGAGATAAATAATGCTGTGGTTGCCATCGTCGCGCCTTACCCTTCGCCGAACAAAATACGCGAAGGCTGGATGAGCCGTATCGCGGCCATTGATCGGGAGTTTGTTGGTCTGCCTCGTATCTATCTCAATTTCGCAGATCACCACGATGACCAGTCAGTTAAGATTCATTGGCGCGATGAAACTACGGCTGAAGTTTTGCTTAACCCGCAAGGTAGCAGAAGCGCAGATCTCATAACCCGAATTTGTGCTGCCGTTAATCTACTCTATGTGCATACACTTCATTTAGCTGAGCACATCCTTCCCTGGTTACATACCGGCAAGGTCTGTGTCGACATTCATGGTGTGACGCCCGAAGAAGAGGAGATGATGGGGCGACCGGAACTGAAAGCGCATTATGAACGTGTCGAAGAGCGGGTTCTTGGTGAGGCCATGAAATGTGTTGCTGTCAGTAATGCCATGATTGAGCACTACGCTAAAAAATATCCGCAGTGCAATCCGAGCTGGATCACCATTCCGGTTATTGAAGATATCTGGGATGATCTAAATGAAGAGAACGAGCCCAGGCAAAGTCGCTTCGTGCGGGAGGCGGTGCAGCAGGAACTCCCTGTCGCGGTTGTTTACGCGGGCGGAACCCAGCCCTGGCAAAATATAGGCGCTATGCTGGAGCTGGCGAAGCATACGATGCCGTGGGCGAAATACGATTTCTATTCCCATGAGCAGAAGCGTATCAGGAAGTCCGCAAAGCAGATGGGTGTCAGTATTGGATCAGGTTTTTGCGATAAGGAGCGTTTGCCCCGCGTCTACGACGCGGCCGATTTCGGTGTGATCCTCAGGAACGATACAGCAGTCAATCGCGTGGCATGCCCGACCAAACTGACGGAGTACTTGCGCTTTGGTGTGATACCGATTGTCCGATCTCCCCGACTTGGTGATCTTTGTGAAAAAGGCTATCAGTTTGTACTGGAGAGCGACTTTAGAGCGGGATTTTTTCCGGACGCGGCATCCCGCGAGTGGATGATCAAGCGGAATCTGCAGGTCATTGATTCGCTGGCACAGGATTATTGTGCTGGAACGTTAATACTCCGTGATCTTGCCCACGGTATAAATACTGCCGCATAAGAGACCCATACTGGCAGCGCGCGAAACGGTGTACTCCCCCCCCAGAACAGGGGTGCTGCGCGCGCCTTGGTCGTTCAGCATCAGGCGGGCAACACCAGGCATAGACTCCTCGCAGTCTATGTAAATGTTTGGCATGAAGACGGCTTATCGTGTATTTTTCGCAGCAAATCACCTATTCTGCCCGCGGGTCGGGAGGCATGCGCTCCCGACCGAAACTAAATGAGACAACCTGCAGATTGTAGCGACATCACCAGTATGAAGAAGATCATTTGTGTTGTTGGCACTCGTCCGGAAGCGATAAAAATGGCTCCCGTAATTCTTGCGCTCAAGCAGCAGTCCTGGGCCGAGGTGCGGGTACTGGCCACTGCACAGCATCGGCATATGCTTGATCAGGTGTTGGTGTTTTTCGGTATCGAACCCGATATCGACCTAAATGTCATGAGGCCCAACCAGGCCCTAACACCATTGACGGCTCGCTTGTTGCTCGAACTCGACGAGGTGTTTCTAACCGAAAAGCCTGACATCGTATTGGCTCAAGGTGATACCACCACGGTAATGACCATTGCGTTGGCGTGCTTCTATCACAACGTCGCCTTTGGTCATGTCGAGGCTGGCCTGCGTACCGGCGATATCAGAAACCCTTTTCCAGAGGAGGCAAATCGCGTTATTGCCAGTCGTCTGGCCAAATGGCACTTTGCGCCGACCACCAGCTCGTCAGATAACCTGATCCGGGAAGGTGTACCGGAGAAAGATATTCTTGTGACAGGCAATACGGTGATTGACGCGTTGCTTATGACGGCTGAGGCAGATATTGAGCTGGAGCTGGACCTCGACGAGAGCAAACGGCTCATTTTGGTGACCTCGCATCGACGTGAAAATTTTGGCGAGCCGTTTTTGAACATTTGCCACGCATTAACTGCTTTGGCGGAGCACAACCCCGACATACAAATACTTTATCCCGTCCACCCGAATCCGAATATCAGGGAGGTGGCGCAAAAATATCTTTCCGGCACGCCAAATATCACACTCTGTGAGCCGCTTGATTATGCTCCCTTTGTGGCCGTCATGAAGCGCGCATACCTGATAATTACCGATTCCGGTGGCGTGCAAGAGGAGGCGCCTGCGCTGTCAAAGCCAGTGCTGGTGCTCCGTGAAGAAACGGAGCGTCCCGAAGCCGTCGACATGGGAGTGGTAAAACTTGTAGGATCTAGTAAGGATGCTATTCTTCTAGAAGCTCAGAAATTGCTCGATGACGAATCAGCCTATCTAGAAATGGCTAGAGGCGTGTCGCCATATGGAGATGGGAAAGCCGCCATGAGAATTGTGGAGTTTTTGCGTGCAATCTAAGTGACATGCAACTGATTTATCTCTCACCGCTGCCGTGGAATAGCTTCGAGCAACGACCTCATCGGTTTGTGCAGTGGTTTCATGCGACAACCGGCGGCAGTGTTTTGTGGATAGACCCTTATGCCTCCCGGCTGCCCGCCGTTAGCGATGTTTTTCGTGCCAATCGAAAGCAATCTTTAGTGTGCCCCGATTGTCCTTCATGGCTGACAGTAAAGTCGGTGTACTCGATGCCAATAGAGCCACTGGGGTTTCTCAGCCAGGTTAATCTCCTCTTTTGGCATGCTATTTTTGCAGAAGTGCGTCGCCTGGTGGCCAAGGATCGTGTCTTTCTGGCGATCGGTAAGCCGAGTAAATTGGCCATGGCGCTGCTCAAGACATTTCCATTCAGCACATCACTGTATGATGCGATGGACAACTTCCCAGCGTTTTATGGCGGGATCTCGCGGTATTCGTTTGCGGCTACGGAGCTGCAGATAATGCAGAGTGTCGACAAGGTGCTTGTAGCATCGACTGCACTGCATGATAAGTGGAGTCTTATTCGCCCGGTGATACTGACCAAAAACGCGTCGGACGTGTTCGATACGTCGTTGAGCTACCCTGAGAGCGCCAACGATTCCCCGCCCGTACTCGGCTATGTAGGCACAGTTGCGAAGTGGTTTGACTGGGATATGGTGTTGAAACTCGCCCATGCAAATCCGCACGCTCGCATCCGAATTATCGGGCCGCATTACGTCCGTGTCCCCGATAACTTGCCGTCCAATATAGAATTACTGCCGGAATGTTTGAATGATCAGGCAATCAGGGCGATGCAAAAATTCACCATCGGGCTCATACCCTTCAAGCGCGACGGTCTCACCGAATCCGTTGACCCAATAAAGTACTACGAATATCGGGCTTTGGGGATTCCTGTGATTAGCTCATCTTTTGGTGAAATGGTACTGCATAATATTGATGACGAGGGCCTGTTTCTGGTGGATGATGAAATGGATGCCGCTAAAATCGTCAAGCACGTATTGAGTGTCCCCCAAAAGACGGAGTGGATTGATGCGTTCCGCAAAGAGAACAGCTGGGCCAATCGCTTCGATAGCGTCGACGTGTTTTCGTGACGGGCCAAATGGCCGCATAGCATCTCATCTACGATAAGCCAGCGCTTCGCTGATATGTTTGATTTCAATAGCCTCGCTGCCATCCAGGTCGGCAATGGTGCGCGCCACTCGCAAGGTTCTGTGTAAGCCTCTGCCAGACAGGTTCATTCTGGTTGCTGCCGACTCTAACGCCACTCTTTCTTCCTTTCCCAGTACGCAAGTGCTTGCCAACATATCTGCAGTCAGCAGCGCATTGGGTCTGCCTTGCCGCTGTTGTTGGTTCGCGCGGCTGAGAAATACCCGTTCCTGAACGGCGGCAGAGGTCTCAGCCGTGCAGCGTGGCGTGAGCAAATCTCCAGGGGGTATCCGATTGACCTGCACGTGCAGATCAATTCGATCCAGCAACGGCCCGGATATGCGTGAGCGGTAGCGCTGAATCTGGTCCGGCGTGCACCGACACGGGCGCGCTTCATCACCCAAGTAGCCACACGGGCATGGATTCATGGCTGCAATAAGTTGAAATCTGGCGGGATAGGTCGTCCTGTGTCTGGCGCGGGCGAGGGTGATCTCGCCGGACTCCATCGGCTCACGTAAAACCTCCAGGCAATGGCGGCTGAACTCCGGCAGCTCATCGAGGAAAAGTACCCCGCCGTGTGCGAGTGATATTTCACCCGGCCGCGGTCGGCTGCCGCCCCCAACCAGTGCTGCCGCTGTGGCGGTGTGGTGAGGGCTGCGAAAGGGTCGTTCAAAGGCAAAGTCTTCACCGCAGGTACCGTCGTGGATGTCGCGCAAGGCGAGGCCAAGCAGTATTTCATCTGCACTCGGCGGCGGGAGTATCCCTGGTAAGCGGCTGGCGAGCAGTGTTTTTCCGGTACCTGGCGGCCCCCAGAGAAGCAAATTGTGGCCGCCACTGGCAGCGATTTCCAGCGCGCGTCGCGCGCCTTGCTGGCCGACCACGTCAGCGAGATCCAATTGTTTGTGACGAGTGGAAAACGCCTTTGGCGTTGCGGTGGCGATTTTTTCGCTGCCGTTAAGGTGAGCGCAAAGCGTAAGAATATCGGGCGCACCAATAACCACAGAGTTCGGGACGCGCGCTGCCGAGGGAGCGCTATCGGTAGCGACTACCAAATGGCGCCCAGCGCGAGTGGCAGCGGCAGCCGCTGCTACTACGCCGGGTACTGTGCGAAGACTGCCATCAAGGCCCAGTTCCGCCAGAAACTCATGCTGTAGCAGACGGTCTGGCGGCAGCTGGCCGGAGGCGGCAAGAATACCCAGGGCGATAGGAAGGTCGAATCGCCCGCCCTCTTTGGGCAGATCTGCTGGTGCCAGATTGATGGTGATGCGTCGATCGGGAAAGTTGAAATGCGAGTTGAGAATCGCGCTGCGCACACGATCCTTGCTTTCGCGCACGGCAGTTTCCGGGAGGCCAACAATGTGGAAGGCTGGTAGCCCGTTGGACAAGTGTGTCTCAACCTGTACCAGCGGCGCCTCGATACCCGTCAGCGCCCTGCTATTGATGATGGATAATTCCATGGCTCTTCCTTGAGCGTGTGCTGCGCGGTGTTCGATAGGTGGG
>JBDNIE010000369.1:0-3543 GCA_041688425.1 Halioglobus sp.
CAAAATATGGAGTTCGATATGGGCGGCATAGGTAGCGGGCGGCACTGGCAGTCCGGAGCTAAAGACACCACCGAAGATTACCGCTCGATCGACGTTCGACTCTGGAAGCGAGACGATCTTCTGAAACCTGGTCAAGCCTTCGGATTGAAGTGGTCGCGTGGCGGCAACGTCGTGGCATCGATCCGAGTGCGCACAGAATACGACCGCGTGATCCTCACCTATAGGCACCGGCGCGGCGGTGTAGACTGGAAGGACGAAAGCTACCCTGTTTACCTAAATTGGACAGACTGTAACATGGGGGGGCAGCGGCCATGGTTTCTCTGCCCCGCTAGTGGCTGCGGACGGCGTGTAGCAATCTTATACGGTGGCGGCATCTTCGCCTGCCGTCATTGCCACCAGTTGGCTTATCCGAGTCAGCGAGAAAGCTGGCATGACCGAGCCTACAGACGCGCTGATCGAATCCGGGAAAAACTGGATTGGGAACCAGGAATACTAAACGGGCGAGGATGGTCTAAACCCAAAGGGATGCACTGGAAAACCTTCCAGCTTGTGTGTGCCAAGCATGACATGCATGTGGATAGATCGCTCAAAGGGATGAAAGCCATGTTGCATTCTGGGGGTATGGGTTCAGATTGGCTGGAAAATATTTCGTAACTCGTTCGTATCCATTCATCCCCAGGTCAAGGCGGTCTCCGTCAACTTGAGAATCGGTACTCAGGTAGATCCGCTCTCAAAGCTGTAGCTGTCATTTGAAGCTGGTTAGGCCGCTTTCTTGAGCCTGAAGTAAGTAGCTCTGGATATACCGGTAGTCTCCATCACTTCCTTGGCCGCCGCACCTTTTTTGATCATCTTCAGGGCTTTATCAGAGCCTTTGTGGAGCTTGCGACCAAACTGGATGCCTTTCTCCATAGCGGCCTCCCTGCCTTCATTGGAGCGCTCCAGTATCCTTGCTCGTTCCGCTTGGGCGACCGCCGATAGGATAGTAATCAGCATGTAGCCAATGTCCCCAGCCGTAGACAGGTTGTCATCAATGAAGGTGACTGAAACTCCTTTTGTCTGGAGTTCCTCTACGATGGTAATCATATCGAGCGTATTGCGGCCCAACCGATCCAGCTTGGTGCAAAATACCTCATCGCCATCCTCGGCGCGGTTCAGGAGTTTCTCTAGCCCTGGGCGATCAGTATTCTTGCCACTAGCCTTGTCACTGAAGATTCTGTCTTTGCGAATACCCTGACCCTTCAGGGCGTCAAATTGGATGTCCAGCTTTTACTGGCTGGTAGACACGCGTGCATAACCTAATTTAGCCATCTCACTCTCCTTCCAGATAGTCTCAAATATCGATATTGATACTTTCGTGTCTCAAATGTCTTGTCGAGGATATATGAGATCGCTTTTAGGGCGTAAGGGAGGAGTCTCAAAACTTACGACATATGAGATTGTGTCGAATCGAGTGATTTGGAAAGGTCCGCCTTCACCTCATTGCCAGAAGCGGACGCTCAGTAACGCCTAGGCTGGGCGCGCTTTTAGCGCGTCCCATCAGCTCGTACTTGTTAGGCGCCTAGACAGCCTCATTTGCCTTCTTCGCTAACTTTCCAACAATGTCCGCCTGACTATAACCCGCATAAAGCGCAAAACATCCTCTAGCGGCACCGTTGTCATTGGGTAAAAAGTTTAGAAGGAGTTCCGCGAGTAAGCCGACAATCAGATAAAGCTATCCACCTGGGTGAAACCTGTACCGCTTTGTGGCCTGACAGGCCGTCACCTCAAAGAGGCATCGGGTACGCATACATTGAGGGCCAGGAGATAGCGTCTCCACCAAAAGGCCGAATATACGTAAGCGCCTTTATTCTGATGAAAACTTGCTTGTGTGAACGGAGGGGTCCAAATACATAGCGGTCAGAAGAATTTCCCCGTGATTTCCTGTAAAGACTAAGATGGATTCCATTTTTCTCACCTTTTTTGTGTGTAAAAGTTAAACATGTAAACACACTAGTTTATGGCCCCAAACACCTCTTTTAGCTTATCTTGGCACTTTGGATTGACCATCAGAAAAATATCATCGCCAGTGAGCTGCGAGCAGATAATCTTATGCAAGGTGTCCCCAATAATACCAGCAACAAAAATGTATTTCATTTTTGCTTCGCCTGTTGTGGTTTGACTTTTTAGCCAGACAGTGGCGGCCCCCACAGGCGCCGAAAAAATGTCAATAGAAGAGAAGCGGTTATTAGTTACTTTTGGAATTGCTTTACTTGAAAAACCTTTACTCTTATAAAGTTCAGCCTGACCCTTTAGGAAGCTATCTCGATATTTTTTCTCTAGCAACTCAATGAGTTCTATATCAATTATTGCACCTGAATATTGATCGTTAGATTCTTTCGAATGGATAACTAGGACTTCACCTGACTCTAGCTCTGATTTCTTTTCCTCCTGAGGTGCTTCATACCCCATATTAGAATATTCCTCGAGCGCAATTGTATTGAATAAGGTGGCTATAGAGGTAACTATTAAAAACACGAAAAGCGCTATGTACCAGCCGCGATATATTCGCAGCAAGCTCATTTTGTTCCTCTTAGTTTTGAAAGCACACGCAATTAGAGCGTGTGGAAGGGGGATGATCAGGGCAAACAATAAAGCAAAAAACCAAGCTGAAGCTAGACCCTGGCGGTTTTCCTCGTTTGAGATGTAAAAAACTGCTGCGCTACCTATGAAATACCAAACTATCGTATGCTTAAATGCTGAGCTATCTGCTGTAACTGCGCTACATTCTCCGTCCTTGGCGTTCGCCATGTTTATCGCTCCTATTAACGTTCCCACTTGTCATCAAATCCCTTTGAGTTATCGTCTCATATAAACCAGCTATTTCAAACCTGTGAGTAGGCGTGCAAAACTGTCCAGGTTTGGGGTGAGATAGGCGTTGAAAACTATCCATCCTGTTGTGTATCACAAATCCTTTCCGCGGTAAGTTTTCATAAAGTAGATCGTTGCGCAAGATCCAGCCACAAACATAGCAAAATGTAAGAAGGCCATAACTGTCCCGAATGGTTGAGGTGTAGGGAAAGGCTTCATTCCAGCTGCCTCAAGCTCCTTCATATAGGTCATAAAATGTAACATTGCCACACACCACCTACCAGTCAGTAGGATAGCCGTCCCAGAATATACCGCTACCAACAGCATGCGCATAAGGGAGCTAATTGCATATTCCGGCCCATCGTGAACACCCATTCTGGTTCAACGTGAACACTCATTCCAGTCGAACGTGAACAGCCATGCCGGCTGAACGTGAACACTTTTCCGGCATTTTCCGGAATGGGTGTTCACCATCCCGGAATAGGTGTTCACGTTAAACCGGAATCTTTCCCAACGCATTGATATTCAACTGATTTGGTAGGCTCTCCCACTTTTCGGGGAGAGACCATGCCAGCCACGAGGATCACAATGCGCAAAATACGGGACGTACTCAGGCTGCGGCTATCCGCCGGCCTGTCCATCCGCGAGATCAACCGCAGCACCAAGCTCAGTGTCGGCGGCATCCAGAAGCTCCTC
>JBDNIE010000370.1:0-2487 GCA_041688425.1 Halioglobus sp.
ATTGCGGCGGCAGATACGGTGGAAAAGCTGGAAGCGCTACTGCCCTGGAACGTGAAAGTCGAAGAGTAACGGCGGTGCAAACTGACTAACTGTTCAACGGCCGCCAAACAATATCAATGGGGTCGATTTAAATGCGCTTACTCTGGTAATCGAGTTCTGGTCAAATCTGAAATATTGCAGTTAGGGCTGTTGAGAGCGCAAGCAGGTCAGTGGCCGTTTCCGTCACAAGAAAATCAGTTAATCGTTCCTGAGTGCCTTAACAGGAATTGTGTCGGTAGCGGGTGAATAGATTTCACAATCACTCCAATCAGTATCTTGATTACCTGCCGTCAACACAACGGCAAACTCTCCAAACTGGTGGCTCATAGTTACTGAAACAACATCAAAATCAATAATTTTCATAGCACACAGAGGAGCAAGAATTCTCTTGCCGATTGTCTCGAACTGAAATACATGTGAATGAACACCCGGATGCCATTTATCCAGCGAAATCCTAAGGCTTTCTATATCAAGCCTTCGTACTGGATCGTTCACACCTCCCGCATACGTCATATCGTAATACATTTCAGTTTCTAGTGAATGCAGTTTGTCACCGTCGGAATCAGGATTCAAATATTCATATATAAGATGTGAGAGTGTGGTGTCCTGCCGGAAAGAATCGAATCCATAGCGCTTATCCGGGAACACCAAAAATAGCAGGCCATTTTTTTTCAGTATTGCTCTGAGCATTATCAAGTATTGCACAAAGTCTATAACGTGTTCTGCTACATGGTTCGCAATGACAGCATCAAATTTTTGCTCTATATAATCAGTGTACTTCTCAGTTTTGCAGACGTAGTCTACGTGAATAACATCATTCGGATTACGACCAATGTTTAGTGCTTGTTGTCTTAAATCCTCTGTCGAGTAGTAGTCTACTGTTTTTAAATTGACCTCTAGAGGGCTCATTGTAGGTGACAGGAACGGCCCCACTTCGAGACAGTCCGAGCCCAGCATTAGGTAAGGAGCAAGGGCTTCGCGCCTAAAATCCAATGGGGAGCCATACTCTCCGTCATTCATTGCGACATATTCAACGATCTTGACCATGTGATTTCGATCCCTTGCAACATATCACCCACTTATCTTTTCTGAACTCAAAAGCTGACTTCATGTGAGCCTTGTTTTGCGTCCCACCTTCATCTATTTCTGCAAGACTAATGACGACCGTCTGACCTGTGATTATCTCGGTATAAACGGTCTATTCAGGTAACAAACCCACCGTTCCGCCAGGATCAAGTTGGTGCGCAACAGTTGTCTTAACATGGTCATATTCTAATCAAACTCACTTAGATCCAAACCGAGATAGTGTCTAGCAAAACCAGCTATTACGGTGCGCTCCATCAAATGTCGAGTGATGTTGTATTCCACTACCGCCCTGCGAAAGACATAGCGACCGGTTTCAGGCTGCCCCATCTGCGAATAGAAGAATGCCAGAGCGCAGGAAAGCATCGCTTTCGCAACTCGCGAAGTGCAATGATCGATCGCGTGATACAGCATCTCCACGTTACCAATATGGTAGTAATCTTCGGCAACCTCCCCGCAAATATCAGTGATCTGATCTTCGGTAATTCTTTTTTTGGCAAGAAATATAGCGCTACAGTGCTGATTTTCGTAGATTTTCTCGAAGTATCCATCGAGCAATTCCATAAATATTGCGAGCCAGGGCTGCAAAGTGAAGATGTAGTCCTGATGCACAACAAGCGATTTACCCGGAATAAGATGCGGGAAGAAAATTTTCGCCACTCCGAGCATCAATTGCGGTGTTTTACCTACGTCGACAGATAAAATCTCGATATCTTCGCCGGAATAAGATTTCTCTAATATGTTGCCCGGATGGATTGCGATCATATCAGCGTATTCCGCTGTCTCGCTTTCGAATAAAGGAAGCCAATTGAACCTTTCTCCTGACTCTAGCTCCGGAAGATCAAACCACTTACGTATCACGGATGCCATGGGCCCATTCGAGGAGTCTTCAAACAGGTCATAGACATGAATACGACCTTTGGTATCGTCAATAAGCGCACTTGACTTAATCCCTGATGCAATAAGTTTGGTCGTTCCTCCCACCAAGGCCCCCGCATCGATTATTGATCCCAACCCTCGATATGTCTTGCCAAGATAGTGATACAAAAGACGATCATGCTGTGTTAGCTGCCCCTTGGCACTCCAAAGATGCTGTGGATTTTCCTGGATGATTGGGTCGATCAGATGATCGGCAAACTTCACCATGCCTTGGTCCTCAGCTGTTTTATTCGAACACGCAGATTTTGTCGAGGCAGGCTACGTCGAATTGATCACGTTGTAAATGTGATTAAGCAACATCCTTTCTGTAAATTCGGTTATCCCTTAATTGCCAGTTCTTCGTCAAAGGTGACATAGCGCTTGTCTGCCGTCTGCCAGTCTTCCGCAATTTCCATTAACACCGCCGATACCAGTCGCAGGCACGAG
>JBDNIE010000078.1:0-1933 GCA_041688425.1 Halioglobus sp.
ATGATGAGATGACGCTGTACCGCGAGTTTTCTGATCCGCAGGCACTGCTATTGGATCCGGAGTTGAACAAATTTTTCATCTGGGTGGGGCGGCAAAAGGTCGCCGACGCTGAAGCTTAAGGCGGTGCCATTCGCCCCGCGCGCTGTCCTTGCCTGCGTGTGTCGCGGAGTCGTTTCGGAGTAAGTTTATTGAGAGTCACTTGCTATTAAATTGTTTAGATCTAGCTGCAAGGGAAGGCCCGTTCCTTACTTTGAGAATGTTCAGTGCAAAGGCTGTGGGCGTATTACGGGATTTCCCCCGCAAAATCTTGAACTTAAGCCATTTACTCACGTGTAGAGCGATGACCAAGGGGCGACCTCAGGCGACTCAGACGCAGTGCGTTCAGCGCTGGCATCCGTTTGGGCGGATGATGCCGGATAACGTATGTGCAGTGCGCCAACTGGACAAATCATCAAGTGTGCAATTGGATGTCGCCTCTAACGTCAAACGATGATGCGTCAAATGTGAGTAGCGTCGACGGCGACTCGGAAGACGTGGGCCCAGCGTGCAGAATGAACGATATTATCCCTGATCTCTGCAATCCTGCCAATCTGGCGGGGGGCTCGAAAAAACCACAAGGAGGTGCCTGCTCATTCTGTTGGAACTGCATCAGCCAATGTTTAAAAGGCGGCGCTATGTGCACGACATAATCCAGAGGTTGAGTTCAGGGACAGGGAGTGTCTGCGCGGGACCTCAATGTTCAGGATTTACCTCGGCTACCGGCCTAGCTCGCCACCTCAACACCGCGCCAGAATGCTACTCGCCCCTGAATGTTGGCCGCCGCTGATTTCGGCGCAGGGTAGTACCAGGCGGCATCACCATTGGTCTGGCCATCAACTACCAAAGAATAATAATGTGCTGTGCCCTTCCACGAGCATACGGAGGTTTTGCTGCTCTCCTCAATAAAGGTCCTGTTGATGCTGTCGAGAGGAAAGTAATGGTTGCCGTCAACCACCACGGTATCCTCAGACTGTGCAATCACTTGCCCCTGCCATATTGCTTTCATATTTGCGCTCCTCAGCTCAATAGAATTTGGCGTTTTTTTAAGATGCGTAACAAAGATACGCGCGTTTGCGACTGAGAGATCAGTAGTCCGGTGTTTTTTCCGGCCATAGGTGATCTTTTCATCAGCTCGCAACGTAAGTATCATCCACTATTCAGCTGATTGAGCTCGCAACTCCCGAATGTCAGAATTAGAACAGGGGTGCAGATATTCTTCATACAACAAAGCCCGCCGCTAAGCTTGCAGGCTTTCACCAGCAAACAGCAGCTCCCGGCCAACTGCTGAGAAGCTTCGCATCACTTGATGGGAGAGCATCTCGCGTAGGGCGGTGCGACGGTAACCTCTGCCTGCACTTGCCGTTGGATGCGGCTCCATCCGCCGCGCCGCTTGCGGTGGCGGCGGCGGTAACGCAGTGCCAGTCATGGCCTGTCTCCGCCAGCGCCGATTCGGCGATTTCCGTGCGATGTGTCTCTGCAGATGGCCAACTTATCCAATGTTGTGGCCACGGCCTGCTGGCAGCCGCCTGCAGTTGGCAGCGACGACTGGAGCGCGACAACCTATGGTTACTGATGAACGGCAGCGCGGTATTCAGTTGGAGAGAGGGTGATATTACATGGCTGCGTTTTGATACCGTGCCAACGCAACGCCAGCCCATCCCTGACTGGGCAGAGCAGATATTGGGTGTATCGCAGTTGGCAATTGCCTCTGCCTTGGCCGGCGATAAATTGAGCTATTTGGTCTTACAATGGGCGGATGGTTTCGACCTTACGAAGTTGCAGCGTCCTACAGCAGCATTGGCCGAGCATACTCAACGCGGCCTAATTTGCACTGCCGCGCAGCCCAAATGGGGCGAGAAAATCATTCATTTGCGGTATTTTGCGCCACAGTACG
>JBDNIE010000371.1:0-2950 GCA_041688425.1 Halioglobus sp.
CTTTGGCTTGGGGTCCCACGAGAACTTCAAGCAGTGAACGGAATGTCACAGCCTCGCCTTTTTTAGAGCGTACCTCCTGGATTCTGACTGGTATGAGTCCCACGCTAGTCTGACATTCACGCTCAAGCAGTTAGCCGCTGCAAACCACACTGGCGATCCCCGCCGATGGTGAATTGCCCGCATGCTGGGCCAGCAACTGCTGCAACTCGGCTTCTGCCGCTGCTGGAATTAGTTGCTGAGCTCCAGTTCTCAAGCTGCCAGTCAATAGGGCTTGGTTGTCTTCTCGACCTGCGAGTTCAATAACGTTACTCTTGCTCGCCGTGGCGTATCCTTATTCGGTTTTTAGGCGGCAACCGATCAGCCAAACAACCAGATACGCCGCCTTTTTTCAAATACTCAAACACCAGATTCGGTTATAACTCGCAGATGAAAGGGCGGCATGATTCAGCAGATCAACCTCAGGGCGGGCGTCAGGCACGAGTCGAATTATCTGCCACAGCTCGAATGCTTGCGGGGCGCGGCCATCTTGCTGGTATTTCTGTTCCATGCTTACGGCATCACCTATGGCGAAGTATCTGGCAAGCCTAATTTACTCGAGAGTTTTGTAACGGGCGGGGACACGGGGGTCACGTTATTTTTTGTCCTCAGTGGCTTTTTGTTAAGTCTACCTTGGCTAAAATATCTAGCAGCTGGACGAACAGGCAACCCGCCGAGTGTGAGCAGCTTCTACAAGGCTCGCGCTCTGCGCATATTGCCTCTCTATCAAGTAGCCGTTGCATTTGGTACTTTGATGACAGGGGCCTATCTGGCGGGAGCGAAGGCGTCAGTGTTTATGTTTGTCGGCTTTGATCTCTTTCCCTATAGCGCGATCTGGTGGACTCTTACCACCGAAATACAATTCTATGTATTACTGCCAATTGCATTTTGGGCATGGATTCGAAGTCCGTGGACGCGGTGGTTATTGTTAGTTGCACTGCTGCTATGGGCTGTGTTGTATGCTTATTTGGTTTTGCTACAAAGGCTACCAGCAAATGAGCTGGGTTACTTTTATAGCAAGTCGATATTCGGGCGTCTACCGGCGTTTCTTGTTGGTATTCTATCAGCACAGCTCTTTATTGTTTTGAAGCCATTAACCCTTGCCTATGCAGATCGGCTAATATTTCGCTTATCGGCGAGCATTGTATTCATGGCTTTCCTAGTGGCGCTGGGACTGGTATTGCAAACTGTCACCCTCATGGGCCATGCCGAGGCGGAAAAGAGCTGGCACATACGTCATACTTGGGAAGCGTTGCTTTGGGCTGCTATGATACTGTGTTTAGTGTTGGCCAAACCATGGGGCAAGAGGTTGCTACTTAATCGCCATTTCGCCGTGGTCGGCAAGCTTTCCTACTCTCTTTATCTGGTTCATGTGCCGATTTTATTTTACCTTATCTATCCTGCAATACAGACAGTCGGAGCCGATGTATATACCAGCTCATTTATGGCAATCGCCTATCCAATATTGGGGCTGGTCATGTCGCTAGGGCTGTCGTTGTTAACCTACCGCTTTATCGAACTACCCTTCCTTAATCTGAAAAAGCGTCTCATATCGTAGATGAGTTCCCATGCCAGACCGCTGTAGTCTTGAGGTTTCAGACAAGTTAATTACTATGCGAGAAGCAGTTTCTGGTTGTCCCCATCAAACAACTGCCGCCTTCCATTTTGCGAACACACGTATCCTGAAATTTCGGTCGTGACTGGCCGATACTAGGTGCCTACCAAGATCGAAGAGATTGCACACCGCAACATGCGCAGCAGGAACCTTTGAGCCTACCTGACCGACTTGAGCCGTCGCATGGTTCGCTTTCTTACCCAGATTTTTTCATGGGATTGTTTAACTCGCTTATCAGCATGTCACGCACTGCCATGAATAGCGCTCGGCATAAACACTGTTGGCGGTCACCTTCTTTTTTTATGTCGTTGTGATGCACTTCCTATAACCATTTTTTTGGGTCTATACTCATCATCGAGAATAAATCATCGTAATGTTGGAGCGCAAAGCGTTCGAAGTGAGGAATTTCCAGAATGGAAGTAGAAGCAGGAGACCTTGATTTGGCTGCAAAATTAGCTTGCGAAGGGGGCAAACGAGCTGAGGCTTTGCTTCACCTACTCGCTGCCAATAAGCTCGACCCCAATCCTGACAGAGAGGCCCAGATTCGTGATTTACGACTCACCAATGACCTATATGGTCAACGCACACCCCGATTTCGCTTTCCTATGAACAGGGGCTGCCGACCTGTTCACTAGTCGATGTCACACCCGAAATTGTGCGCGCCGCATTCAAAGCCCGTGGTTGTCTTTATATACCTAAGGCGATCGATGCCGAGGAAGCCGATAGGATGCGCCACGCGGTCGAAAGCGCCCATAATTATGGCTGCATGAATAACACACCCAGCACTGAATGGAATAATCCACCAAAAATGCGCACAAGTGAGGATGCGTTTACATTGGCTGCCTTTCGCCGCTGGGCAAATGCAGTGGGTGGTTCTCTTGCGATAGATTCGCCCCGGGGCGCGTTTCTTATTCTTGACATGCTTAAACGCCACGGCATTAGAGATCTTGTCGAGGAATACCTCGGTGAGCCTCCCGTATTATCTGCCAGTAAGTTTATGTTATGGCGAATGCCCTGCGAAGGGCCTGAGGGGGGGCATCAGGACGGGCGCTTTCTGGGTGACAGTATTGATATTGTCACTTGAACGTCTGGACCGCGTTGACCGATTGTGGGGTGGACTCGCCGGCTATGGATCTGGTGCTCGAATATCTTGACCATTACGTCATGCCCGGGGAGGGTAGTCCCTTCGACTGGACCGTTTCTGACAAACAAGTCGATCAATTCCGCGAGCGGGTTCCTGTCGTCAGTCCCGAGTTTAAGGTCGGCGATATGCTGCTGTTTGACAACTGGTTGCTACAC
>JBDNIE010000372.1:0-3434 GCA_041688425.1 Halioglobus sp.
AAAACGGGGATTTTTTCGAGACAGTTGATGGGCTGCAGGCCACAGGTAATGCCCTGCAGGAATTTGGCTTTCTATCAATATCAGTGGGCAGCGGTGCATGGAGTGGAGAGATACGAGGCACAACAGGTACCACCCTGCTGAATTGCGACAGCGGCAATATCGCCAACGGGCAGCGGGTTTGCTTGGCGGTACCTGGCGACTAGACTCGACAGGGGGGGATGTAGGGCATGACCCCATAAGCCTAACCATCCGGTCACTTATGGAAACGAACGGCATGAAAGCGTTGCTCACACTCCTGGTAATCCTACTGGTCGCGCCACCACAAACGGCAACGGCCGAGGAACCGCTTTTTAAACGGATCGACGCCAGGCTAGAGCTAATGCGCTCAGTAGCCGCCTACAAATGGGAGCATCAGCTCGCCATAGAAGATAAAGCCAGAGAAAAAGTTGTTCTTGATAAGGCCCGCCGGTCAGCCCTCAAAGCAGGCATTGCCCCGGACTCTGCTGAAGCCTTCTTTATTACTCAGATAGAAGCTGCAAAGGACATTCAGCGCTATTGGTTTGAACGGTGGGAGCAGGGATCGGCACCGGGAATCGCACCGGACCTCAACACACAAATAAGACCGCAGCTCATTGCACTGGGCGATGAAATCACCCGTGGGCTGAGTTCCATGCACAAGGTCTCAAATCAGCGTTCTGCGTTTAATACGACGGTTGCAGTCGAAGGACTTACCCCAGAGCGTAAAAACGCGCTCTTTCAGGCTCTGCTAGACATCAAGCCCTACCCCAATCGCCTGCAGCAAATTCTCGACACAACAATCTTGAGAATTGGCACGACCGGAGATTATGCCCCCTTTTCATACTGGCCCGATGATGAGCCTCTGCCGCGTGGTATTGATATTGAGCTGGCCCAATCACTGAGCACTGCACTCGGCGTTAAACCCGTTTTCATCAGAACCTCATGGCCCACTCTCACCCAAGATCTCGTCGCAGGCGAATACGATATCGCGATGAGCGGCGTATCTGTCACCGAGGCCAGAAAGCAAGTGGGCAATTTTTCCCACCCCTATCACGTTGGAGGAAAAACACCGATAGTCCGCTGCGAAGACAAAGACCTATTCGGATCACTCGCGGCTATAGATCGTAAATCAGTAACGCTTGTCGTCAATCCTGGAGGCACCAATCAACAGTTTGTCGATGCCCATATTCAGCGTGCAAAGAAAATCGTACATCAGGACAACCGCGACATATTCGACCATATTCTCAATCACAATGCCGACGTGATGATAACCGACCGTATTGAAGTTCAACTGCAAACTGCGCTGTATCCGGACCTGTGCGCGTCAATGACAGACAACCTTTCCTATCAGGAAAAGGCCTATTTAATGCCTCTTGACGCAGCCCTCACCCATGCCGTTAACCAATGGCTAGAGAGTGCCCGGGCCCACGGCACCCTACTGAAAGCATTTGAAAACGCTATTCCGCCCCAGTAGACAGGGTCAGGCCTTAGGTGACATGTGTAGCGAGAGACTCATCGGCCGGCTCCAAAAAGGTAGTGCGCTCAACTCTGCCGTAACTCACCACTTCGACTGACGCCGCGTTTAGTCCGTCGGCACACGCAAATCGATGTAAGTCACCATCATGGGATCGTCGATAGCATTGATAACCGGCACGGTGTGATCTGGACTCCCCTGCGTGTAGGTCGTGCCTTCAGTGGGATTGTTCCCCGGGCCGCCAGGATTGTAGAACTGCCAATACCCGTCAGCGGTATGTTCGCCTGCGGGTTGCTGTGAGGGCACACGCACACCGGAAATCTTCCGCATCGCTTCCACGTCACCCTTCAAGACGATATCAATCTGGTTGTCTTTGTCCTCTGCATAGCAATCATTGCCATCTACGACTTGGCCGGGCGCACCTAGCTCAGCAAGGCCCACCACCTGAATCTTCTTGCCATCTATTAGATACTCTTCGCCTGCCTTGAGAAGCGGCACCAGTTCTCCCGAATCAGTCGCCACCTGCACCTGGAAGACGTTATCGTATTGATTGGGCTTAAGCCCCGTCACGCCGTCTGGTGTGTAACCACCCGTGGTGTAAACCCGAAGCCGATATTGGGCGTCAGAGCCATAAAGGCTAAGGCCGTTATTGGGCGTGTTCCCGGTAAAGCCTGGAGGAGCGCTGTCGCCGATCGCGGACATGATATTCAGCTTGGCACCAGCGAGTCTCGGTCCATTTCCGGGCGTGTGATAAGGAGAACCCGGTGCATTGGCAGACAGCCCAACCGCCGACGTTAAAGAGCCATCGGGTGCGACCAACATCAGGGGCGTTCCGTCATCTACTACCTCGATTTTGATCGGATAAAGAACATTCGGATCATCCAATTCCAAACGATTTCCGAATTGACCAAAGAGCACTACCACAGCACGCTCGTTATAGTCGAAGTTGGGTGTCGCTACGGCCTGGTCCGCGTAGACTTGGTTGTAGTCGTTGAGCGTTATGAGAAAGTCCGTGCCCTGTGCGGTACTGAATAATACTGGCCACGAAAACTCTACGGGCATTCCTCCGGCATTAGCGACAGCGGGGAGGCCAGCAATAACAAGAATAGCGGAAACTGACTGGGCACTGGTGTAATTACCTAGCGCTGGGGTCACATTGCCACAGCCGGTCACTGTATTCCAGGAGCCTCCCGCTTCAATAGCAAGCTGCTCGCTCGTTGCATCAACTCCAGTAACGCCCTCGACACCGATTATATTCGAAAAACCGAGTCCAGCCGCCATCATCTTGGGCTCGCGGTCCCACAGGTCTGCATTAATGGCGATATCGAGGTTGAGGACATCATAGGGCGATAGCCCATCACCAGGCAGCGTGAGTGTCATGTCATCTCCCTCGGGCTTGAAGATGATGACACCGACCTGGTCACCCGAGGAGGTCAATAAGCCAAGCTCTACCTTATCGGCATCTTTGAGCACACGAAAAGTGGCCGCCTCCTGTCGGGTCAGGGTGCGAGTGGAGGTTATATTTCCAGAGCCGCCACTTGTGATCACGCGTATGTCAGAAACGTTCTTGGTAACATTCTCTTCCAGCATCTGCGCAGCATCTACTTGCGTCATCGGCTCTACCGCGTTGCCGCCGTTGTCGCCGCTACTACAACCGTATGCGGACAACAAAAAGATGATCACACTGAAGGCCCGAGCAGGCCTCCGTGTTTGCTTCCCTAGGGTTACTCCAGGGGCAAATAGATAACGCTTTAGGACTGTTGGAGTGAGGTCCATTAGATCGCTTCCTGAAATTCTGAGTGTCGAGTTTAGGAATTATAAACCCCCTAATCGATAGATTTCCAGCCTATAGGTGTTGGCTCCTACCGGCACTGAATCTGGATGCAGGGTAATTTGGTGGCTTTTGCGCAGGATTATGGCGTGATAGGAGCAATGGTAGCGA
>JBDNIE010000373.1:0-7633 GCA_041688425.1 Halioglobus sp.
CATTTCGCACCTATTGTCGCCACCGGTGCAACTATAGCTACTAGTCTTTCTATGCTGCTCGACCCGTCTGAAAATCTCAAATCAGGGACGCTATCGGTGGTGGGAAGTGAGGTGGCTAAACTTGCTCTGAAAAGGGTTCAATCTCCATTGAAGTTGGCGGACTGGGGTGTTCATGCGGCCGCGGGTCTCGCGATGACGCCGGCTTCATTGTTGAGTGTAGCAAATAGGGTGACTGCCTGCCCTTAACACTATCGAGAAAATAGACTACATGTCGAGAAATACAGCAAGAGCAATTCTACTTATTTTGGGTGTTGTAACTTGTACGATGTCGGTATCGAGCTTTTTTTGGTCTGATGTTGGAGGTTATGATTCAAGCGGAAAATTTTTGGCTCTATTGCTAATGGTGATTTTTGGGGCCTCCGTGCTCGTCCAGTACTTATTAGATAAGCCTTTACATTTTGGATTTATAGAGATTCCCGTTGGCGCGAACGGCTTCCGGGAGTTGTTGGTTTGTGCTGGTTTTGCTTTTATGGCCCTTCCTTTGCTGATCGCGCTGGCCGGGCGCCGCTGTCGGCGGCGCGATTGTATATAGGGCTTTTGCCGAAGAGTGCGGGCAAACCAAAAGGCTATTTCAGCATACCGGAGAGATTCAAGCCTTCGCCGCTTAATTTCCTGTTCCAGTCCTTTCATGACTCTTCGATCAAAATCGACCCTGAAAGCATTCATTATACGTTCCTGGATTTCGATGCCTACTGAGCCACAGCAGCCCCCAATGGCGGTGGCGGTGGTGCTCATCTGCCACCAGGACGATGAGTGCGGCACCTATTTGCAGATACTCAGGCACCGCCAGCAGGGGCGCCGCGTGGTGTGTGCGTGCTTCACCCGCGGTGTTATAGGCGATCGCGATGAAACGCTCAGGAACACGGAGAGCATAGATGTGCTGGGCAGGCTCGGGGTTGACGCCGGGGATATCGTTTTTGCCGGCAGTTTGCTGGGTATCGATGACCAAGCGCTGATCGACAACCTCGCGGTGGCGGCAGCGTGGCTGCAAGAGTGGCTAGGCTCACTCGGCCCGGTAGACACCATCTACACGACGGCCTGGGAGGGCGGCCATTCAGACCACGATGCCCTGCACGTGATCAGCGCACGGGTCTGCGATGAGCTGGGTTTGCTGGACAAGCTGCGCCAATATCCACTGTACAACAGCTATCAGCGACCGTGGCAGTTTTTCCGCGCGCTGTACCCGCTGCCAGCCAATGGCCCAGTGGAGCGGACCAGGGTTCCCTGGCCGCTGCGTATCAGATTCCTCAGCTTTTCCTTGCTGTACCCATCGCAGCTCAAGGGGTGGCTGGGAATACTTCCATTTTTTATTCTTCACTACTTCTTCAAGGGCACGGCACAATTACAAGCGGTCAGTCTGGCTCGCATTGCCGAGCGTCCACACGAGGGAGCGCTATACTACGAGAAGCGCGGTTTTAGTACCTGGGAATATATGCAGCGCCGCATCTCTGAATGGCTTACCAGCAGCCCCGATACCATTGCCCAGCAGTCGCCGGACTGTTGAGTCGGGCTGCACCTTTTGCTCAGCCTTGCTTAGCGCCCCCTGCGCGACTCGAGTAAGCTTGATGCCGGATTCAAATGCTTTTAGCGAGGCTTCCAGTGACATCGAATCACTGTTCTCCAATTGGGAGATTAGCGACTCGAGCTCTGCGTAAATGGCTTCGAAATGCTGGCTCTCGCCATTTTTCACTGTTTTTTTGGTCGACATAGGATAATCAGTTCTTCAAAATTGCGTAGCGATAGATGAGTATGCCGCCGGCGGAAATGGTCAACAAAATGGCGCGTTTGGTTATAGAGACTAGTCTTCTTTATGGAGAGAATGAGCGCACCCATTAGACGGATAGATGAGATTTTTGGTGTGGCTAACTAGCTAAAGATACTATACGGCTGCTAACGCTACTCATGCTAGCGGCGTTTACAGTGAAAAATTAATCGGATAATTTGAGGGTAAAAAATGTTTGAGGAAATGAAAACATATATAGCTGTTGGGCAAAATGGCGAGACCGTTTTTGTTTCGGCTTACACCGAATCGGACGCTAGACAGCAAGCTGAAGAGGCGCTGGGCTGGGGAAATGTCATAAGTTTCGACGAGACGTGACAGCGTAATACGAAACCTAATGCGCGACTGCGTGTCTTGGCTTTGAGTACCCGATGCTGGCACTCTGCCCAGTATGGAG
Organism: Halioglobus sp.; assembly: GCA_041688425.1. Taxonomy (GTDB): domain Bacteria; phylum Pseudomonadota; class Gammaproteobacteria; order Pseudomonadales; family Halieaceae; genus Marimicrobium. Next base: position 2,238 of record JBDNIE010000373.1, read on the forward strand.
GCACTCCCGCGCCGTGCGTGAGGGACAACGTGGCTAGTGCTGGTGTACTGCCGAAGGGTTGCGGCTCAAAGCGGTACTGTAAGGAAATGGTTGCTTGTGAAGAGGTCAGGTTTCATTTGTCGGCATGTGGTCTGCCATCCCTGGGTGGTAATAGCGATCGCCTACTAACAATATAGAAAGAGCACAAACAGTATGTTTGATGATGCCTTTAAGGATTATGAGGCTGGGAACTATGAGATACCATTTGCTGGCTTCAAGCCACTGGCTGCCCAGGGTCATGCCGAGGCGCAAAACAATCCAGGTCCTGGGTAGACGAGGTAATGAAAGCTAGCCTTTTTCAAGGGTAGCCTCACTCAGTCCGTAAAAATCAAAATCATCAATAACCGCCTCAATGAAGCGTGAGCGTTTTTTAATATGCATTCTATATTTAGTGTGATAACTAACGATCAATTTGTTTTTCGGCCTAGATAGCGCGACGTATAAAAGCCTTGCGTCTTCTTTGATTCCATTTTCGTCCTTATTCCTTACTGAATGGAATGATGGATATGTATCATCAACCACTTTAGGCACTATGGCTGTTTCAAACTGTAAGCCCTTTGCGCGATGAATCGTACTAACAACGACCTTATCAAAATTAAGATCGATCAGGTCCGACTCCGACATTAAAGACAACCTCTCTATATCATTGCCTGAGACAATGTCCGACAAATCTCCTTTGCTTAAGTTTCTTTCCAACCATGGCACCAACTTTACTTCAATGTCGGCTGTCAGCTTGTTGAAAAAATCGTTGCTATACCAAGAGTCTCGTGAAGACGCGTATTCAATCCATTGGGACAAGAGATCTGAGATACGAATCTTGTTTTTCTCCCTTTTATCTCCATAATAATTTGTAGATTGGGAAGAAAACATAGAAAATAGATCGGTAACGGCCTGGTTAAACAGTTCAAATTGCGGCAGATAATCTTCGAGGATTTTGTCCACATCAGATATTTTTTGATATAAATCTTCGTATATTCTTGTGACCAACGAGGCTGTAGCTATAACGTCATCTAAAGCATCATGAGAATTAACACCCTCTAGTTCAAATTCAGCCAATATGCTTTCCAACTTATAACTCTCTAGCGTTGGGTACAAAGTGCGGGATATCGCAAGCGTATCAAAAACATTGCCCTGTATCCTTTTAAGGAACGCCGATAACTGATCCTTTCTCCCATGCCTATCAAAGTTTCTCTCAAGAACTGCTATATCATATGGCGCGTTATGCGCGACAAGGATAGTTTCATCTCCACCTAAAAAATCTAGAAACTCATCAAATACGTCATGAGAATCCCTTCCTCTCATTTTAAGAGTATCAATATCTATGTGATGTATTTCTGATGACGACTTAAGATCTTCTACAAATTTGTCATTACTTTCCAACTCAGGGTCAATCCGAATAAATTCGTTAAATTTTGAGACAACTATGCCGTTTTCAATTGAAATCGCAGCAAGCTGTAAAAGTTCCGCTTCAGTAACATCGGCGCTTGTGGTCTCGGTATCAAAGACAACAATTCTAGAATTCTCATAACATGACGTAAATTTCTTTGCTGCATATCCCGACACGATATCTCCTGTATATGACAAACAGGAAACAGGTGAAACACCTAGAGAGAAAAGCTTATTGACTATATCGAATGATACTTTCCTAGTAAGCCTACCTGAAGCAGTTTTAGTAAATCTATAAAATATTCTATACCAATCGAGGCGGCTTGGTCTTCCAGAATATGCCTTAAGCAAACTAATGAAATCAACGACACACGGCTGTTTCATGATGTCACTGCTACCAAGGCGAAATGCTTTTATCCCGCTCTCATTCAGGTGCGTCGCATACAAATCTACATCTTTATTGCTTCTTAATAAGACCCCTACATTCCTGTCTGGATCAACTCCATTGTTTGAATGTAATATTTTTTTCACCGCCCTAGTTAGCGCTACAACCTCTTCCTCCTCATCTTCATAGGACAATAGAAATGTAGATATTTCATCAGGGCTCGGCCTGCTCGCTAATGACGGAAGGTAATCATCAGGGATATTTTTTTCTCTGTAGTCATTTAGAAATTTTACAATTTTCTCGCTCGATCTATAATTAACATCTAAATCATGACAGTCGAACAAATCGGTATAGGTAGATATTATTTCACTGCTAGCGCCCATAAAACCATATATACTTTGAGCTAGGTCACCAAACACCATAACGCTACTTTCATCAGCAGTTATTAAATCGATTAGTGCCCACTGGAATACATTTAGATCCTGGCATTCATCAACCTGTATACACAAATATTTCCTTTTGCTTTTGGCAATACCAATGAGCCCATAGGAAATAAGATCATCAAAATCATAACATCGAGAATTCTCTTTTCTACTCTTTATGAGATCCAGATATACAAAGACTAAAACCAAAATGTCGTCATCCGATAGCGAGCATTCTGACTTCAACGTATCTACTGAGTAGTGAGACAAAATTATTGACTTCGATTTCGACCACTGTTCTTTTGCCAGCTTGATTAGCGGACCACTCTCACACTCTCTGACTAAACGATGTGCGATTGAGATCTGAGAATCTATTTTTGAAAGGACGTTTTTTAGTTTCTCAACTCCTCCAGGAGATGCTATTACCCGCTGTATAACACTAGCCTGATCTAGTGAAATAGTACTACCGGTTAAACTTCTAAATCTTTTTGAAATACATTCCTTTATAAAGTCATTTATTTCACCAGCGTTAAGTATGCTCTTTATACGCTCATCATTGACTTCATTATCAAATATTTCATCGACTAATGAATGACCTGCCAAATCTCGGAAATAATTATTCGTTGTGCAATAATTTTCACTAACCCTAGCAACAATCAACGCATCCTCTGGTGAGAATGATTCGCCAGACAATAGAACATACTGTGATTCAACATGTTCTTGAATCATGCTCTGCATATATTTTTTTCCAAAAATATCATCAAAAATATCTTTTTCAAAGACTCCCTTAAAGTCACCGTCAAGAAGCGATAGATTCCTAAATTTCTTCTGCTCATTAGGTGGTGCTTGAGTCAACAAAAAATTCATGCAGAATGCATGTATATTGCCTATGAAGAAGTCTGAATCACCAATTTCGGACTTTATTCGATCCTCCATTTCCTTCGCAGCTCTGTTTGTAAACGTCAGACAAACAATATCTTCGGGAGAAAATGTATTTGATGCATTACAAATTCTGTTAACCAAAAGGTGAGTTTTACCCGTTCCGGGCGGGGCGTTAACAAAATGTTTTCCCGAAAGCGTTTCAGATAGTAGTTTTTGTTTTTTGGTAAGTTGAACGCCGCTTTTTGCATTGTAATTCGCGGGACTCTCGGCTACTGCCTTGCTGTCCGCATCACCATTCAATTCATATGAGTTACTATCTGGGGCTTCGTAGTTTTCTGGAGAGAAGCGTTCAATCACTTCAAATTCAACACATTTTTTATAGTCCTCAAGATACCAACGCAAGATATCGTGATATTTTTCAAGCAAAATAATCAAATTTCCACGATTCTTGTTAGTAACCGTATTATGTGCGACCTCATTTCCCGCCACTCTTATCTGATGCATACCTGATAAAACCCAGCAGTTAGGCCATTCTTTATTGAGTTTGTCTATTTTGTCGAAGAGCCGAGAGCCGGGGTCTGGGTAAACTAGAGCGAATAAAGCTTCTAGGGACACTCTCAAGCAAATGAAAGAATAACTTGGGGGGGTTGCAGAAAAGGCCTCTACCTCAGCCTCTGCTGCTTTATGTATCAAAATTCCCCATTCATTTTTAACCTCATTTGTCCGTTCCAATATGAGGCTATTCGTTAAAAATGTATTAAAGTTGCTCTTATTATTCATAATGTAATCTTGTTATAACTCTATAATTAGTAACATAGGTAATATTGATTTCCAGATACAACGATATATAGAGGGTGCGTACCTCTCCTTATTCGATCATAAATATCTATCGCTATTGTTTTTTCTAGCGGTCCTTCTGTAACGAGACTGGAGCTACTTGATAGAATATTTTTACCCTCTTCAGAGGTAGCCTCAATCACGATACGATCGAAATCTCTTTCTTTTTCGTCCATGTTAATCCCTTTCGCAAGATCGAATAAAATCACATTGCCATGCCCGAGTTACTCCTCGGATTTTTTCTAGTATACAGGCTCTGCATATGCTGAGACCGTGACGGCTGGCAAACCCCTAGTATCGTAGATACCTGACAGCGTTACAATGGACTGCACCGGTTATCATAGACACTTTCGTTCTATTCAATGAGCATAGAAGGAAGATGATATGAGTGGACAGCGATACACCCCAGAATTTAAAGACGAAGCCGTCAAGCAGGTCCTTGATCGCGGCTATAGTGTGGCCGAAGTCTCTGAACGGCTCGGTGTCACGCCTCACAGTTTGTATAAGTGGGTAAACGCGGTAAAACCCGAGAACTCGACGCTCCAAGCTACCGAGTTACTCGAGGCGAAACGCGAAATACTCAAACTTAGGTCTGATCTAAAGCGGACCGAGGTCGAGCGGGACATCCTAAAAAAGGCCGCAAGGTACTTTGCAAGCCAGCCCGAGTGAAGTACCACTTCATCAACTCCCATCGCCACGAGTTTCCAACCCAAGTGATGTGCCACGTTTTAAGTGTTCATCCGTCGGGGTTTTATGCGTGGCTGCACAAGCCTCTGTCGAACCGCGCCATTGAAGACCAGCGTTTGCTCGGGGTTATACGCTCCTCCTATGCCGCCAGTGGTGGCGTTTACGGTGCTAGGCGCGTCTTACTTGACCTGCGTGAAATAGGAGAAGTTTGTGGCATTCATCGGGTCGAAAAAATCATGAAAGCACACAAGATAAAGGCGCTTCGGGGATACAAAGCACCCAGGCCGATCACTGGCCGCCCTTCGATCATCGCCCCCAATATCCTTAACCGTGAATTTACCGTATCCCAACCCGACCAGACTTGGGTCACTGACATCACTTATGTGCGCACTTGGCAAGGCTGGCTCTATTTGGCCGTCGTTATTGATCTCTATGCCCGCAAAGTGGTCGGCTGGTCAATGAAACCCAGCCTCCACCGGGAGATCGTTTTGGATGCGCTCATGATGGCAGTCTGGCGACGTCGACCCCGCTGTTGGTACACTCAGACCAAGGCTCACAATACAGCAGTGATGATTGGCTTCGATTCTGCAAACATCACAATCTTGAACCTAGCATGAGTCGCCGTGGAAATTGTTGGGATAATGCCGTCGCTGAGTCGTTTTTTAGCAGCCTGAAAAAGGAACGCATTAAAAAACGTATCTACAAAACCCGCGATATTGCGAAGGAAGACATCTTTGATTACATCGAGGTCTTCTACA
>JBDNIE010000374.1:0-4265 GCA_041688425.1 Halioglobus sp.
TTGGCGTGATGGTCAGAGTGCCGCTCCAAATGAAATAACAAAATGTTGCTGAAGACGTAGTTTGCATTCCAGCTGTGGTGCGGCTGACAGCGCTCATAGCGACCATTGGCTTCCTTCTCGCGCAGTAAGCCGTAGTGCTCAATGTAGTTAGCGCTGGTCAGTTGGTACCAGGCCCAGAAATTGTGAATGGCCAGGAATGGGAGCATGATCCAGCCGAAGGCGAGAATGAGGCCACCCTGCAGTACAGCGCTGAGCGCATAGGATTGCAGTATATCGTTCTGGAAGCTCCACTGGCTTTTGCCCAGGCGTGCAAGACGCTCTTTTTCCACCGCCCAGCCGCGCTTGGTCGCACCGGGAATTTCACGCAGCATAAACTTGTAGATGGATTCACCCATACGCGAACTCGCAGGATCATCCGGCGTTGCCACGTCGCGGTGGTGGCCTCGATTGTGTTCAATGCAAAAGTGTCCATAGGCGGGCACCGCCAGAACGATCTTGGCCAAGAAGCGTTCGAACTGAGGTTTTTTGTGCCCCAACTCGTGCGCGGTGTTGATACCCAGCCCGCTGTAACTGCCCGCGGTGATGGCGAGAACAATGACCGACCAGAAGGTCAGGCTTTGCGTGCCCACAAACCAGGCGATGGCAATCAGCACAATGAAGTGCATGGGAACGGTGAACCACGTCAGCAGCCGATAGTATGTATCCTGCTCCAACTGCGGCACGATTTCTTCCGGTGGGTTGTTCTCGTCGGAACCAAAAGCGTAATCCAGCACCGGAATAGCTAAATAACTGAAGAGCAGTGGAAGAATAAGCATCCACTGTGAGTCATAGACAAAATACAGCGCGACGCCCAGCAATGGGAACAACGGCATGAAAAGCGAGGACATCCACAGGTAACGCTTTTTATCAGTATAGGTAATGCGCCCCTGTTCGGGGTTATCCAGTACATAGGTTGTCGTCATGGCAGAAGCCTCCTTATAATTTGTGATGCGGTGAGAATAGCCCCTTTCTTAGGCATTTCGCTTTTCACTAAAAGACATATTTATTATCATTTAGTGACATTTTAGGCCTCTTGGGCTAGGCTTTTCTCATGCCCAGAAAGATCGAACTATCCGCCGCCTACGCGCGCCTCGCGCTGCAATCCGGCGTTGCCTCCGCCGCTGAGCTATTGCGCGGTCTGCCTTTGACTGCAGCATCACTGGCAGACATGGAGTTTATCGACGCGTCCGCGCTGGCAGTGCTTTTCAGCAATTACAACCAGCATGTTGGCGATCGCGCGTGGACGGCACGCCTCGGTTCGCAGTTCAATATCGCTGCGCACGGCCCACTCGGCTTTGCGGCGCTGAGTGCCCCGACACTGGGCGAAGCGATGGATGTCATGGGCACACTCTATGAAAGTCGCACTACTGCGATGGTCGCGCGAACTTACGCCACCGAATCCCATTACGTGATGCAAATAGAAGACGTCTCGGAAGAGCCGGCGTTTTCTCATTGGCATATGGAAGTCGTACTTAAAATCATGGAGATGCTGCTGTCTTCCATCCTTGGACATCGCGTAGGGAAAAATGTCGTCATTGGTTTTACTCATGCAGCACCTGCACAGCCGTCACAACTCGAAGCAAGCTACGACGCTACTGTGGTTTTTGATGCACCCCAAAACGGTATCGCAGTGCCCATTGCCTGGCGTCATCTGCCCTCGCCATTGCACGATGAATCCATCTATCGCACCAATGTCATCAAGTGCCGGGAACTCATCGCCGCGCGAGAACAGGCCGGTAGCATAGCGCTGGCCGTGCGCAATCGCTTAAGCAACCATTTCGATTCTCAGTTGTTGTATTCGGGAAATCCCGCACCGCCTCCGACTCTGGGTGAGGTCGCAGACGCCATGCATCTCACCGCGCGCACGCTGATGCGCAAACTCCAGCACGAAAACACCGCGTACAAGGAAGTACTGGAAAGTCTGCGCCGACAGTATGCAGAACGCCTGCTGCAGGATGCGCGCCTTAAGGTCGCGGATGTCGCTGAAATACTGGGCTATCGTGAGGCGGCAAATTTTACCCGCGCATTCAAACGCTGGTATGGCTTGTCGCCGGCAGCCTGGCGTCGGCGCTAGAACCAATGAGACCACACAAGCTGCGAGATCGGCACCAAATCGGCTGGAGTTGCTTGATGTTGGCTGTTGCAGTCGCGCCTGTCACGATAGCCACTGATAGCCGCGACGACCCTGCAGTCCACCGGTGTGAAGAGCAATGACCGGTACCGAGGAATCCCATTTTTGGCTCTTTAGCAATTGATGGACGGCAAGCAGCATCTTTCCCGTGTATACCGGCTCAAGCGGGATATTCTGGACCGCTTCAAACGCCAGCATAAAGTCGCGCAGCGTCTGGTCTACGCGTGCAAAGCCACCACAGTGATAGTCGTGCAGGATACGCCAGCGCGCTGGACGTTCAGCGGTAAGCTCCGCCAGCAGCATTTGCACGCGGCCTTCCAGATCGGTTGCGCGCTTCAAAGCTGAAATTCCAATCAACTCATAATCGCTATCAAGGCTCGCCGCCAAACCTGCCAGCGTGGTGCCCGTGCCGACCGGCACAACAATGTGTCTTGCGGCGGGTGCGGCATGCTTGATCATCGCAGCGACAGTACAAAATCCTTTCGCCCCAACGCCACTCGCACCGCCCTCCGGAATGAGCAAGCACGGTGCAAAGCGCGCCGAGATTTCTCGTTGATATTCTGCGGTATCGCGCAAACGATAGTGTTGCCGGCTGACGTACTCAAGCTGCATGCCCCAGCGGCGCGCATCCTTGAGCATATCCGTCTCTTCGACCGGCGCCTCGCCACGCACAATGCCCACGGTTTCCAGCCCGTGCTGATAGCCCGTCGCCGCAAGCGCGTAAAGGTGGTTGGACCACGCGCCACCAAAGGACACAAGACGAGTAATGCCCTGAGCCTGCGCAGCGGCGATGTATCCGCGAAGTTTCAGGAATTTGTTGCCGGACGCGTGACCGCCCATTTGATCCAGACGAAGAAGCGCAACATTGGCCATGGACACCCCGAGCACAGGCTCGCCGGTCAGTGTCTGCAGTAACCCGTCTTGCGGATCGACTATGACAGTCCCACGTTATTTTTGGCCAGTACCTGCTCCGCACGATAGCTGGAGCGCACGAAAACGCCGGATACAACCTCAAAGAAACCCTTGTCCAGCCCCCATTGGCGATAGCGCTCAAACTCTGCAGGCGTGACATACCGCTCAATGGGATAGTGGTTGAGCGTGGGTTGCAGGTACTGCCCCAGCGTAAGAATGTCGACGCTGGCAGCGCGCAGATCATCCATACAGTCCAGGATTTCTTCCTCGGTTTCACCCAATCCCAGCATCAGACTGGTTTTAGTCAGCACGTCGGGGCGATAGGCCTTGGCGTGAGCCAACACATCCAGTGTCTGCTGATAGCCGGCGCGTGGATCGCGCACCGGGTGTGTGAGGCGGCGCACCGTCTCTATATTCTGTGCGAACACCACGATGCCGGAATCCAGCACTGTCTCCACATCAGCCAGTTTGCCCAAAAAATCGGGGGTCAATGCCTCCACGGCAGTATCGGGGTTAAGCGCCTTCACACGCTGCACGCACGCGGCGTAATGCCCTGCTCCGCCGTCCGGCAGATCATCCCGGTTGACCGAGGTCAGCACCACATACTTGAGGTTCATCAATTGCACAGAGCGCGCCGCGTTGTCCGGCTCATCAACATCGAGCCAACCTTTGGGATTGCCGGTGTTGACCGCACAGAAACGGCAGGCGCGGGTACAAACATCGCCCATCAACATGATGGTGGCCGTGCCGGCACTCCAGCACTCGCTCATATTGGGGCACTTGGCCTCCTCGCACACCGTGGCCAAACGGTGCTCGTGCACAATGGCCTGGACCTGATCAAACTTGGCGCCACCGCGCACCCTGATACGCAACCAATCAGGCTTTGCAGGGCGCGCAGCGGGAACGGCAGCGGACTTGATACCGTCCTTAATAGCGGTAACACCGCGGTCGTTCACAAATTTTTCGCCGCTCGCCACTTGTACCAAGGGAATGCGCTCACTGTCAGACATAGGCTGCAACTCGGCCTTCATGGTTTAAGGAGAGTGATTATAGCGGATTGAGCGACTGCAACACACCCGACACTCGCAGCACACCTTGAGCGAGGACAAGCAGTCGGGCGGGCCGCGGGCTAATCCAGCAGTCGACTCACTGATTTGGATACGGCAATTTTGCCCTGATCAAA
>JBDNIE010000005.1:0-5439 GCA_041688425.1 Halioglobus sp.
AGCGTGATTTGTTTTGAGTATCGCCGCTAAAAACTTAAAGTAGATTCTAATATTATAGAAATAAGATATTGATTTTATTGTTGTATTTTTATAAGTTTTTCGATGTGGGGAAGGTGAGCTTCAGGTTCTGTCCAGGACTCCGGTAGATAGTCCAGTGCCAGCTGTGCCACAGCGTCGCGCAACGTGGCTTCGAGGTGGTCAAGCGATTCCGTCCCTACCTGGAGTGCATATTGCGCGTGTACTGCGTCGTAAACTTCCAGACTGTCTTCCGCCAGTTGCGCTCCGCGCAGCGTCAGGCGAATCACCTTAGCCCGCTTATCGCGCTCATCAATATCCCGTGCGACATACCCCATACGCTCCAGTTCCTTAAGGATTTTCCCCATTGCCTGCTGCGTCACATGAGCGCGTTCAGCCAGTTCCGTAACGCGCACAGCGCCCATGCCGAGATTGGCGAACACAGCACTGTGGGCGGGACGTATGTCGTGATGACCCCGTTCAGTAAGGCCCTCCCATATTTGGCGCTCGAAATCGCGCGAAAATTCCCGCAGCAGTCGCGACAGATTATTCGATAGCGGGTAAGCAATAGCCTGATTTTTCTCGGAAGCGCTGGTCGTCACGTAGGGTCCTTATGCATTCATGTCCACAGTGTCAATAATAGTATTGTAGCGTGCAGTGTGCGTCTGTCACCTTTTCAGGGAACAACTGGCCGGTTAAATTGCCCGCCGTAAGACGCATCCGTTACACTGCGGTGCTGTTGAACTGGACGGAAAGAATGCGATGGCTACGATAATCAGTTGCAACACTAACGGCATCCGGGCAGCTGCCAGAAAAGGGTTTTTCGATTGGCTGGACGCGCAACAGCCCGATGTGGTGTGCATTCAGGAAACGAAGGCGCAGGTGCATCAACTCGGCGATCCGGTGTTTACCCCCGCCGGATATCACTGTTTCTATAATGATGCGGTGAAGAAGGGCTACAGTGGGACAGCGCTTTACTGCAAGGTCAAGCCACGGCGTGTGATCACACGATTAGGCTGGGACCCCGCTGATTCGGAGGGGCGCTACACGCAGGCTGACTTTAAGGGACTCAGTGTTATTTCATTGTATATGCCGTCCGGATCCAGCAGCGAAGAAGTACTGCAAAAGAAACTGCGCTTCATGGAAAAGTTTATGGTGCACTTGAAAACCCTGCGTAGGGCGCGCCGTGAGGTAATCCTCTGCGCAGACTGGAATATCTGCCACAAGCCAATCGACCTGAAAAACTGGCGTGGTAATCAGAAGAATTCGGGCTTTCTCCCCGAGGAGAGAGCATGGCTGGATGTTCTTTACGATGAAGTTGGCTATGTTGATTCCTTTCGCCTCATCAATAAAGAGGCCGACCAATACACTTGGTGGTCTAATCGTGGGCAGGCGCGGGCGAACAACGTCGGGTGGCGACTGGACTACCAGGTGATAACGCCCAAGCTCGTCGATAAGGTAAAGGCCGCCTCGATCTACAGGGACCAGAGTTTTTCCGATCACGCACCGCAGATCATGGAATACGACTTCGACATTATGGGCTGATGCCATAAGCGTCAAAGGACGCGCTGAATGGCATCTCATTTAGCGGCTAAATCGGCGCTAAACTGCGCACATCCATTTACAGGCTCGGGCGGCGACGTCCTGTCCCGCCGCAACTCTGCCTCGCAGGCTCGTGTTCAACAGAAGTAATCAGAATTCAAGCTCAGCCGCGACCTACGTCCTGCTTTCGTTGCGGGCGGGTGGGAAACCCTGTAAATTGGTTCGCGTTTTCCATGCTCTTACCAGAGCCCACCAACGAGAGAGTTTATTGATGAGTCTGTTTATCGCCAGTGCCCACGCGCAGGACGCCACAGGGTCTGTCCCCGACATGTTCCAGATCCCGCTTCTGGTCGGCCTATTTGTACTGTTTTACTTCATCGCCATACGGCCACAGCGCAAGCGCCAGAAAGAGCATTCAGCCATGGTGTCGCAGCTGAACAAGGGCGATGAGGTTGTCACAAGTTCAGGAATCCTCGGAAAGGTGACTAGCCTGGATGACAACTACATGGTGCTGAACGTTGCCAATAACGTCGAGATGAAGTTTCAGCGCGTGCACCTGCACGCCATACTCCCGAAAGGCACATTGAAGTCCATCGCCTGAGGATGGGGCTGGTTTACCCACGCAGAATAGCGCTGGCGCAAACGCCCACCCCTTTTCAATACCTCGCGCGCGCCTCTGAAAAATGGGGTTGCGGCCACCGTTTGTGGGTCAAGCGCGACGACCTCACCGGCTGTACTCTGAGCGGCAACAAGGTTCGCAAGCTGGAGTTCATTGCCGCACACGCCATCGACAACGGCTACGATACGCTGATCACCTGCGGTGGGGTGCAGAGCAATCACTGCCGCGCCACTGCGCTGGCCTGTGCGCAACTGGGTCTTACTGCACATCTACTGCTGCGCGGGGAGGAGCCTGCCGAGCGGGAGGGCAATTTTCTGCTCGACCATCTGGCGGGCGCGGTGATCAACTGTATTCCTTCCGCGGTATTCGTCAAAGAGATAGACGCCTTGTTCGGGCAGTGGCAGGACTATTATAGCGAGCAGGGTCGCAAAGCGATGGTGGTGCCCACTGGAGGCAGCGACGGCACTGGAGCCTGGGGCTATATCGCCGCGTGTGAAGAGTTGGCGGCAGACTTTCAGACCGCCGGTATCGATGAGGCGCATATCGTCACCGCGACAGGATCGGGCGGCACGCAGACAGGCTTGACTCTGGGAGTCGCTCTGCATCAATTGCCGGCGACGGTTTGGGGAGTCAATGTTTGCGATGACGCCCAGTACTTTCTCGACAAGGTTGCCAGCGATGCAGCTGATTGGCGACGGCTTTACCCGGAAGCGCCCGCCGTGACCATAGAGCCGCGCGTGCTGGATGGCTACGTCGGAGAGGGTTACGCAATTGCTTCACCATCGGTCTTTGAGCTTATCGGCGACCTGACTCGAATGGAGGGTCTGGTGCTGGATCCGGTGTATACCGGAAAAGCGTTTGCAGGCATGGTGGATGAAATTGCCTGTGGTCGCTTTGCGGGTTGTCGCGATATTGTCTTTCTCCACACCGGTGGCATATTCGGTCTGTTCCCGCAGCGCGGCGGATTCCGCCTTGAACCCGCAGCGGGCTAGAATGAAGCTGCAGCACCGCCCGTAACGTATTATAAAAATAGGCGGTAGGAAACGGCAATGACAGAGCTGGTCACCCTTCTAACCCGTGAATTCACACCCAGGCCGCAGCGCCGACTAATCGGCCGGTGCAGCAGCGCATGATCGCCATGTTGGGCACTTTTATTGATACGCTGGTTATGTGCTCGATGACAGGACTGGTCATTGTGATCATGGACGTATGGCCTCGTGGTATCAGCGCCGCTAGGCTCGCCGCCAGTGCTTTCGCCAGTGGCCTGATAAAGCAGACGTTAATTCGCAGGGTAATTCAGAGGAAAATGCGGTGAGCAACATATTGACCAGCGTGGAAGAATGCGTCGACCAAACGATTGCCAAGGTGGGTTCAAACCTGGTGCTGGGCGCACCGTTAGGTTTGGGCAAGCCGGTGCAACTGATGAATGCCTTCTACCAGCGCGCGGCCGATGATCCGGCTATTTCATTACACATCGTAACGGGCTTGTGTCTGGAAGTGCCAAAACCCGGCAGTGCTGTCGAGGCCAGTCTTGCCGGGCCCATCATGCAGCGGCTGTTTGGTGACTATGAAGAACTGGCCTTTCTGGACGCTTACCGGGAGGGCGCTTTGCCCAGTAATATCCGCGTTACGGAGTTATATTTCAAAGCGGGCTCGATGAAGAATCGACCGGGTCCGCAGCAGAGCTATGTGTCGGCCAATTACACCCATATTGTGCGTGATATGAGCGGCCTGGGTGTCAATGTCATGACACAGCTGGTTGCCGCTCGTGATACTGCCAGCGGTTTGTCGATTAGTTTATCCTGCAATCCGGATCTGACCCTGGAGATTATTGACCTGGCCAGAGCTCACCCAGATGAGCCATTCTTGCTACTGGGGCAGATACACGATGACTTGCCGTTTATGGAATTGGACGCAGAGGTTTCTCCCGATGACTTCGACTTCATTGTGCGCAATCCGCGCTACAATAAGACATTATTCGCCGTGCCCAATTCCGCTGTGCCCCTGCAGGATTACGCCGCTGCATTGCACGCTAGCAGTCTTGTGGTTGATGGTGGCACTTTGCAGATTGGTATCGGAGCCCTGGGGGATGCGGTAGCGAAGGCGTGTATGCTCCGGCACCTGAATAACGCTGAGTATCGGTCTGTTCTTCGTGATCTCAGTTCATCGACCCGTCTCGCGACAGAGCATCTGGGCACCTTCGAGAAGGGCCTCTATGTTTCCACGGAGATGTTCGTCAACGGCATTATGCATTTGATCGAGCAGGACATCGTCAAACGTAAGGTTTATGACAGCCTGCCGTTACAGCAGGCACTCAACGATGGCATCATCACTGAGTCTATCGATGAGCGGCTGTTTCAATATTGCCGCGATAGCGGCTTGCTGCCGCCCCGCCTGACAAGTTCATCACTGGCGTTGATCCAGTACTGGGGCATCGTCGCGGCTGATGTCTCGTTGGAGCGGGAACAACTTCTGGTCAACGGGCAATCCGTGCCCAATGATATGGATGACCCCCAGGTTCGTGCCGCGCTGCTGCTTGGCGTAGAGGGGCAGATGCTGCGCAATGGACGTATTCTGCACGGCGGATTCTTCCTCGGGCCGAGAGATTTTTACGATAAGTTGTCTAACCTTGACGCCACCGCGAGAACGCAGATCTGTATGACTGGCGTTAGGCGTATCAATCAGCTTTTACTAGACTACCCACTCTATTGCGCGCAGCGACGTGATGCACGCTTTATCAATACCGGCATGATGGTATCTCTGAGCGGCGCTGTCACGTCCGACGCTCTGGAGGATGGCACGGTGATCAGCGGGGTAGGGGGGCAATACAATTTTGTGGCCATGGCGCACGATTTGCCCGGCGCGCGCTCTATTCTGTGCATTCGCAGTACCCGCGGCCATGGCAAAAACCTCAAGTCCAATGTTATACCGTTCTATGGCTATGTCACTATACCCAGACATCTGCGCGATATTGTGGTGACAGAATACGGTGTGGCAGACCTGCGCGGCAAGAGTGACTCTGAAGTCATCCAGCGCTTGATTAATATCGCTGATTCGCGCTTTCAGGAGGAACTGCTTGAGTTCGCGAAAGCCCACGGCAAGGTCCCACAGAATTACCAGATACCCGAGTCTGCGCGTGGCAATTCCCCTGAGCGTCTGCACACCATTCTGGCACCCTATCACCGCAAAGGCTTGCTGCCAGACTATCCGTTTGGATCAGAGCTTACCGAGCAGGAAGTGGCACTTGCTGCCAGCCTGCGCAG
>JBDNIE010000375.1:0-3601 GCA_041688425.1 Halioglobus sp.
CGTCTGCTTACGCGTGTGCTTGCCGGCGCCACGAGAGCGTTGAGCGCCGCGTCGCAGATCTGTTTTAGTAGTCCAGATGTAAATCATAGTCGCCCAGTTCGTCGCGCAAGCGCTTTTCTTCAAGTCGCTGCTCTGCGAGGCGACGCTTCTGCACCAGACGTTGCTTCTCCGAAGACGTTGGCGCGAAGTCCTGTAGCATGTCGTCTGAGATATCTCCGAGTGACGGTTCGAAGATATCGTCCATCGACTCAGATGTCGACGGTTCGTGGTTACGCTCTCCCATAAATCACCTCCCGATGATTTAGAAACATATAGCTGTCAGGCGCAGCAAAATTGCTGGCCTGAGGTGGCGAGTAAATCAAAAATATCGCAGCGTAACAACGAAATAGTTTTGTCAGTTTTACGCATAAAATTTAGGGAAAAAGACCGGTGCCCCGCTGCCTTCCATAGCACTCCTTGCGCACCGAGCTACTTCCTTGTAGATACCTTCCCTGGTGTGGCGTAGGCGCTTGCGGGTCACCGGAATACGAATACAGCAATATTGATGCCAATTGCTGGAGTCGCGACCAGTGTGGCATCGGCCTTTTAAAAGAGCGCGCTGTGAGCGTTCGCCACTGTCCTTGGGTGTCCACGCCCGGCTGGACATGTTCCACAACCTGCCTATAGGGTGCACACCTTTTAAGCCGGGCTTGCGGGGCACTCTGGTGCTGGTTAGAGTGGTATGTCTTCAGTTCTTGTTGCCATTTTTTTGAGGTAAAATTATGACCTTGTTGCACACGCCGCTGGACGCCCTGCACCGAGAGCTGGGCGCAAGGATGGTTCCGTTTGCGGGTTACGACATGCCCGTGCAGTATCCCGCAGGCATCATTAAGGAGCATTTGCACACACGACAGGCAGCCGGTTTGTTCGACGTGTCCCACATGGGGCAAGTCCTGATCGAGGGCGAGGGTAGCGCTGCCATGTTGGAGTCTTTGGTGCCAGTGGATGTCGACGCGCTCGCTATTAATCAACAGACTTATGCGCTCTTCACGAATGACGACGGCGGCGTGTTGGATGATCTGATCATCACTCGCTGGGCGCAGAATCGATTTTTCCTGGTAGTGAATGCCGGGTGTAAGGTGCAGGATATTGATCACCTGCGCGCACATCTTGGCGGCCAGACGCTCACCGTACTCGAAGATCAGGCCTTACTGGCGCTGCAGGGGCCGGCGGCGCGCGATGTAATGCGAGCGCTGTGTCCGGCAGCTGCAGAGCTGATGTTTATGCGGGGCTGCCCTGCGATAATCGATGGTGTGGATGTTTACGTTACGTGCTCGGGGTATACCGGTGAAGACGGCTTTGAGATTTCTGTGCCGGCCGCTGCGGCAGAAAAACTGGCCCGTCGACTGCTTGATCTTGACGCCGTTCAGCCGATTGGCCTAGGCGCCCGTGACTCGCTGCGGCTGGAGGCCGGTTTATGCCTCTACGGACATGAACTGAGTACGCAGATCGACCCGATACAGGCCGGGCTGCTCTGGTCCATCAGCAAGTCACGCCGCGCTGACGGAGTGCGAGCGGGTGGCTTCCCCGGTGCGCCGGTGATCTTGCAACGCATCCTGGATAAGCCTTCGCTAGCCCGTGTTGGACTTACGGTGGATGGTAAGCGACCTGTTCGCGAGGGTCAGGCGGTACACGATAGCGCGGGACGACGGGTGGGCGAAATTTGTTCTGCCGGCTACGGCGCCAGCGTTGGTGGACCTGTTGCCATGGCCTACATTGAGCGAGCGCTTGGTCAGCCGGGCACCTCATTGCAAGTGGCTGTGCGGGATAAGCTATTGCCAGTGACAGTTACCCCGATGCCATTTATTCCACAGCGTTATTTCCGGGGTTGAGCTGTGTTGCTAATGCCGGCTTGAACAGGGCGCGCAGCCGTCGCACCTGATTCACAAGCCGCGCTCGCCAGCGCGATAGCGGTAGCTGAGGCAGCAAGATTTTTACCAATAACACGGCCACAATAATCAACACCGCGCAGATTCCCAGCACTAGCCACTGTTTGGGACCGATGGAATAGCCCGTCTTGCGTGACAGTTGCGCTGTTGCCGCTGCGCCCACCACATCGAATCGCGTCGCCGGTAATGTCAGCAGTTGCAATTCTGCTTGCTGCGTATTCCACCAGTAGAAGTCGGTCGCCGGCAAGACGAACTGGCCTGGTTGTTCAATCACATAACTGATGCGAAGGCGTCGACTGGCCAGTGTCTGGCCGCGGTTGTTACTGTTTTCCAGTGTCGGTGGTGCCGGGTATGCCGCGAGTCCCTGTTGTTTGGTGGCGTTGTAACGTGGGAGCATCATAGCCAGCACATCTGCTGCTTCCAATACCACTTCCTGCTCAAAAGCATCGCCGACCGCCAGTCCCCGCAATGGGCGACTAAAATGTTGGCTAACGCGAAACTCGGGCGCGGCTACCCAGTGTTCCGCTACGGCCAGGCTCTGGGGTATTGCCGCCGTAAATTGCAGTGGAGGGCTGCGTAACTCACCCGTAATACTGCCATTTTCGCCCGCGTTGACCTGCACCTGCAACGCCACCGGTCTGATAGTGAAGTCACCGGCGCGTTGCGGGAACACATCCAGTGTCCAGCGCTGCACCACCCAGCTCTTGCCGTCGTGGGTTTCGCTGGCATTGCTGGCGAATTGTTCAGTTTGCAGTATGACCAGGCCCGGCACTTCGGGGATGTCGATGCGTGTGCCGCCGGTGAACCATGTGTCGGTGGTGACCGTCAGCAGCAGTGCGACTCGCTGTCCTGGCACGATGCCTGTATCGGGCAGAAGCTCGCCGTCGATACTGATGTGCCCGGCTGCCTGCAGCTCTTGTAGTGAGGTACCAAAGGTGAGCGCGCTATAGGCTGTCGTCAGAACCAGCAGGCAGCGGCAAAGCCATGCCCATCTACATAATGCCCTGCGTGCCATCATTGGTCGTCTTGTGCGGGCAGTTGTGGCTCGCTCTCTGCGGCCTGCAATTGCATTGCAAATTTGATCGCTAGAAAATTAGAGGGATCCTGTTGCACGCTGCGCAGCCACATGTCTCGGGTCGCAGAGTCCTGCAGTATTTCCTCAGCTGTGAGTTGCTTGATCTCCGCTTTCTCCCAGCCTGGTTCATCAGCGCCTTGTGCCGGGATGGCGTCGTCGCTCCCCAGTTCCTTATCCTCCCCACTGACACCTTTTTCCTGTTGTTGGCTTTCACTGAGGCGGTTGATCTCGTCGATGATGTCCTGCACGCGGGTGCGGTTTTGTACCGCTCCAGGATAGTCCGGGCTGCGCGCTAGCAGCCGGTCATAGCGATTAACCGCGCGCACATAGTCACGACCCTGGGCGCGGGCGTTGGCCTCATTGAACAGTGCGTCATCACTGTCGCGGCGCGAGAAGTATTCTGCCGCCAGCATGAATTCCTCACTGTAGTAGTGGGCTATGCCCATCCACATCGGGTCGGTGAAACGTGCGGCAGCGTCTGGGTAGCGCCCCAATTGCATGAGCGCTCTGCCCTGTTGATTGCCGGTTAGCCACAGGTCGGCAAACCAGCGGCTGGCGTCCCAGCGGCTGGCGTCCCAGCGGCTGGCGTCCCAGCGGC
>JBDNIE010000376.1:0-4398 GCA_041688425.1 Halioglobus sp.
CTTAAGGAGATGGGCAATCACTGGCCATTTTTCGCCACACGGCTATCGATGCTCGAAATGGTTTTTGCCAAAGCCGATAGCGGCTTATCCGCGTACTATGATCAAAAGCTGGTCTCAGAAAATTACCGACAGATCGGCGAACAGTTGCGCATACAGCTGGCCGCTGATATCGAGGTGATTCTCGAACTATTGGACATATCAGAATTGTTACAACACCAGTCCTGGCCACGCGAATCGATTCAACTACGGAACGTCTATACCGACCCACTGAACTTCCTGCAGGCCGAACTACTGGAGCGTAACCGCAAACAACAGGAGGATGTTATCGATCAAGCGATTATGGTGACAATAGCCGGGGTCGCAGCCGGCATGAGAAATACCGGTTGACGAACGCCAGCGCTGCGATACTCGCGGGCGAGGCATGGCGGCATGTCTACTGCTTCGCTACCACCTCTCCACTACTGTCGAGATAGCCGGCGAATTCCCCGCCGGCACCGGGGCATCCGTCATTGCGCAAAAAAATGGTGCCTGGAGTTCGGGCGCGACCACTAAGCACCTACGTCTATACGGTTTACCCGATGATTTTCTCAACCATAACTGCATTGTTCCCATTGTTTAGCTGTTTAAGATAAGCGCCACAAATTACTGATCTATTCGACAACAGAGCGAGCTCTACTCATGGATTCACACCAAGATCCGTCGACTCATACTCCCCATTTACCGTCTGCACCGGAAACAAGCCGCTTCCAGCAGTGGATGGACGATCCGATGCGCTCAGTCATTGTCGCATCGCTGGGCACCATGAGCACCTTGGGCATCGTTTTGTCAGGGATATGGGCGATCAACGTCGCCCTGCCCTAGCGCCTTCGCGCCGCCGATATGTTGGCGCGTCTCAACGTCACTTGTAAGTCGATAGCCTCCTGCCGAAGACAGAAGCGTCCCTTCTGCGTGCGATCAGACTGCCGATAGATCGTTTTAACTAAAACTCCAGCGGCACCTGGGTGACGGCAGCAAAGCCCTTCATGATGGCATCGACGTCGCTGGTCGGAGCGCCATCGGGTTCTACTGAACAGTCAGAAAAAAAGATGTTGACGCCCTGAGGTATAGCATCTGCAAGGGGCACCGCAACCAGCTCCCGAATACTGCCCGCTGTGCATTCCGGCACATTGAAACTCGTCACCGTTTCGGCAGTGGCCGACTTATTGAGCAGTGCACTTCGACTCTCTTCAATCCAGGCAATCACAAGAGCTGAGGCCGCATCGAAGTCCGAGCTATCCAACAAGCCAGCACTGGCTGCAACAGCCGGAAAGCCGGCACGGGCGGCCGTGCGGGCTGCCCCAACGGTACCAGAGATTGCAGACAATGGGCCGACGTTCTGCCCGGAATTAATGCCAGACACGACCAGATCTGGAACAATATTCAGCTGCTCAAGGGCGACGTTCACTGCGTCTGCAGGAAACCCGTAAACAGCAACACCGGAGTAACCGCTGACGGTGGATGAATCTTCCCAGACCAGTTCTCCCTCGGTTGTTTTGTCAGACGAGCCGCTTTGATTTTCAGCTGGCGCCACAACTCTGACATCAACATTTTCCAGCATAATAAGCTGGTTCACCACACTATCAATACCCGGTGCTCCGATACCGTCATCATTCGTCACCAGGATAGTCAGAACCGGTGGTGACTCGGTGAAGTCGTTCGAGTTATTAGAGCCATTCGAGCAACCAGTGAATGACAGGACAATGAGCACAAAAAAACCAATACTTCGTAAATTCATATAAAAATCGCTCATTATGACTCAGTAATTATTATGGTCTGTGTTGGCCGTGTACCCAGAAAATAGACCCTAATGTTTTGCAATAAAACTATCACAATATCGTTCACTAAAAAACTGTGCCGGCTTAAAAGCTGGAAGAATGCTTGGCCACGGCAGACCCCGGCAACTCAGGGCGTTGGAACTGCCTCGATATCGGTAGGCCACCAGCATTAACTGACATTATGGTACGGTTCCGGACGATCTCGGCACAGTGAGCCGTGCAGACTTAGTTTTCGTTTCCTGTCATACAGGAACCGGCCTCAAACAACTAAGTTTGGAATCGACAGGCGGAATGAACCATGCCCATGGCCAGTGTCTCTGGATTTCACCGACTATTTTTAATAGCGTTCATCCTGCTCCTATCCGCCTGTGGTGGAGGAGGGAGCGGCAGCGACGGGGCTTCAGTCAGCACTGAGGTGCCGCCTGTTATTCCTGAGCCACCTCCGGCTGCGCCCCCCAGCAGAGCCGAGGCCGCCCGTTTTCTGAGCCAGGCAAGTTTCGGGCCTGATACAGCGTCGATCAATGAAGTGGTGGCGCTGGGACTTGAAGGCTGGCTAGTAGATCAATTTCAGAAACCCGCTTCCCTCTATCTGGACACAGTGCTCGCCGGATTCCCCGAGGATGGCAACTTTCTGCAGCCCAACGGCCAACCACTCCCGGAGGTCCTGTTCCTACCCTCTGATGCCTTCTGGAAAAACACCATAGACGGCGAAGATCAATTGCGCCAGCGCATGGCGTTTGCGCTATCACAAATACTGGTGGTGTCTGCCGAAAGCACGCTCGCTCGCACACCCCAGACCATCGCGCACTATGCGGATATTTTGACCGAGGGCGCCTTTGGTAACTACCGGGACTTGTTACAGAACGTCACCTACTCGCCAGCGATGGCGATTTACCTCACCTATTTGAAAAATGAAAAGGCCGACCCGGCCACCGGCCGTGTGCCGGACGAGAACTATGCGCGCGAGATCCTGCAGCTATTTACGTTGGGCCTGGTCGAGCTCAATCCGGATGGAACGCCCGTCAAAAATCCCGATGGCTCGCTCATTGAATTGTATGACAATTCAGATATTACAGAGTTGGCCAAAGTATTCACTGGCCTGAGCTATTCTGGAACGGGCTTTAGAACGCCGCGACTCCTTCTGCCTCTGGCCGCCTATTACACGCCCCTTAGCGTCTTTGAGCGGTTTCATTCTGCGGCGGCAAAAAACTTCCTGAATGTCAGTATTCCCGAATTCACAGGGGGTGCGCAAACTGTTGATTTAGCACTGGATGGGATTTTTGCGCATCCCAATGTGGGCCCCTTTGTGGGGCGTCAACTGATACAGCGTTTTGTTACCAGCGCACCTGCGCCAGCCTATGTGCAGCGCGTTGCTGCCGCGTTCGACAGCGGCTCTTATCTGCTACCCTCGGGAACCCTTATTGGCAGTAATCAACGGGGCGACCTGCAGCCTGTAATCGCCGCCATCCTGCTGGATTCAGAAGCGCGAGATATCGCAGCGCGAGAGAATCCACAGTTTGGCAAGTTACGGGAGCCGGTGTTGCGCTTTACCCATTGGGCGCGTGCTTTTGAGATCAACAGCGCCGATGCCAGTAACGAACCCCTATTGCACAACTCCAATAGCACGGCCTTGCTCGGGCAGCACCCTTATCGTTCCCCCTCCGTGTTCAATTTCTACCGCCCCGGCTATCTAGCACCCGGCACGGAAACGGGCGCAGCCGGCCTTACCGCGCCAGAACTGCAAATCACCAACGCCGGCAGTATCGTCGGTTACCCCAATTTCATAACAACTTTTGCGCTGCGGACGTCTACCCAGCAGGGCGATCGCCCGCCGGCCGCATTTGTACCGGACTACTCGGCGCAAGTTGCACTGGCAGCAGATACCGACATGCTGCTGGATAATCTCGACCTATTGCTGACACATGGGACACTGCAGGCGGAAACGCGCACCCGAATTACAGAAATCTTGACGTCGTTAGGGTCAGAAAATGAAGGGGATTTGCTCTTCAGAGCACAACTTGCCAGCGTGCTGGTAATGACGTCGCCGGAATACATCGTGCTCCGCTGAGGAACACCGGGGAATGAGAAACATGCAGAATCGAAGACGATTTCTAAAATCTACCATGGCCATGCCGCTGATGATGATGGGGGGCGGCTCATTGCTGAGCACCTTCGCCGGGCTCAATGCGCATGCATTCGATAACTCAGGCTATCGGGCGCTGGTTTGTGTTTTCTTGTTTGGCGGCATGGATTGCCACGATACCGTATTACCCTTTGACCAAACCTCCTATGACGACTACGCCCAGATTCGAGGGTCGCTGCTGGCCTCTTATGCGGCGCAGCCCGGCGGCTCCACTCGAACCAGAGACGCGTTGCTCGCCCTCGACCCATTAACGGCGCAGTTTGGCTCACGGCAATTTGCACTGCCGCCGCAACTGAGCGGCATGCACCAACTGTTTCAACAAGGCAGAGCCGCTATTGTTGGTAACGTGGGACCGCTCATTGAGCCGACCAACCGAATCAGCGCCGAAAGCGGCAGCACAGCACTGCCAGCACGGCTGTTCTCCCACAACGACCAGCAATC
>JBDNIE010000079.1:0-31188 GCA_041688425.1 Halioglobus sp.
CCTTGCGTGTGCTCCATCTGAAAGTGCAGGCCGCGCAGAATACCGTGTGCGGAGCGGCTGTGATTATCCTGCACAAAATCAAGATCAAAACCCGCTGCGCGAAACGCTTCGCGGTTCCAGGTTTCCAGAAAGAAACCGCGCTGGTCACCAAATACCTTGGGTTCCAGCACATAGACATCCTGCAGGGACGTTTCTACAAATTTCATGCGAAGACCATCCCTTCTTCTTTCAACAAATTCGTCAGGTACAATCCATAGCCGCTTTTCTCCAGCGGCTTAGCGAGCGCCAGTAACTCCTCTGCGCTGATGTAGCCCTTGCGATAGGCGACCTCCTCCGGACAGGCAATCTTCAGGCCCTGCCGCTCTTCTACTACGCGGATAAAATTGGCCGCGTCGAGCAGGGAGTTGTGCGTCCCGGTGTCCAGCCAGGCTGTGCCGCGACTCATCACCTCCACACGCAGATCGCCGCGCTCCAGATAGACTTTATTGACATCGGTTATCTCCAGTTCGCCCCGGTGTGAAGGGCGCACTGCCTTGGCGATATCGATCACGTCGTTATCATAAAAATACAGGCCAGTGACCGCATAGTGGGAGCGCGGTTTAGTGGGTTTTTCTTCTATGTCCTGAGCGACGCCGTGCTTGTCAAAGCTGACTACGCCATAGCGCTCCGGGTCCTGAACATAGTAGGCAAAGACAGACGCTCCGGTGTCGCGGCTTGCTGCGCTGATCAGTTTCTGGGAAAAGCCGCCGCCGTAGAAAATGTTGTCGCCCAGGACCAGGCTGGCCGGGGAGTTGCCAATGAACTCTTCTCCCAGAATGAATGCCTGGGCGAGGCCGTCCGGGCTGGGCTGAATGGTGTAGTTGAGGTTAATGCCCCACTGCGAGCCGTCGCCAAGCAGTTCACTAAAGGCGATCTGGTCACGGGGCGTAGTGATAATCAGAATATCGCGGATTCCAGCCAGCATTAGAGTCGCCAGCGGGTAGTAGATCATCGGTTTGTCGTAAATTGGCATCAATTGTTTGCTTACCGTGCTGGTCAGTGGGTGCAGGCGTGTGCCTGAACCGCCTGCGAGGATGAGGCCTTTGTAAGCTTTTGATGTCATCGAAAATACCTTGATAAGCAAACGCAAGAGTATAGCGGTATTGGCGCGGCGCTGGCGATGGAGAGTCCATTCGAATGTGACGTGGTTCTGATGCCAGAGTCCTTTTCCCCCCCTAATATGAGACTGGCTTGAAGTGTTTGTCTCTCGAAGGGGCCAGAACGTCCTGAAATATCTGCAACCACCTGCGTGATACTCCATGGCCGGTGGGTGCTTTTGCCCAATTCGGGCCATAACTACGGTATTCAGTGCAGACTGATATGCCGTTGGCAGACGTGAGGGGTGGATTTTTGACCAGTAGCTGATTAGAATATGGGCCCTTTTGACGGGCAATTTTGGGGAGTTCGGTGCCGTTCACTGCACTTGGAGGTCCCGAAAGCAATGCGCCCTCTCACACCTTATCTGACTATTAAGAGGACGCCGCTATCTGGCATCTTGGTACAGTGCAGGAAAAGCTGCCGCCAATGACAGCTGCTTCTGGGCATTCTGCGCGCATGCAGTCGGCTGAGCGTCCTTTGCGGATTGCTCTGCTGGGTTATCGCAGCCAACCTCACGGCGGTGGGCAAGGTGTCTATATGCGCTACCTGAGTAAGGCGTTGGTTGAGGCCGGGCACACGGTCGATGTGATTTCTGGTCCACCGTATCCGCATCTCGATCCCAGAGTGCGCCTCATTACCTTACCGAGCCTCGATTTGTTTGAAAACGGGCTGCGCTCGCTGCGGCCACATCACCTTGCGTCCCTGAGTAATATTATAGAGTGGCTTAGCCAACTGACGGGCGGCTTCGCCGAGCCGATGACCTTCGGGCGGCGCGCGGTTAAATATCTACGCGAGCACGGCCACAATTATGACCTGATTCACGACAACCAGAGCCTCAGCTACGGCATGCTGGAAATCCAGAAAATGGGCCTGCCGCTGGTCACAACCGTACATCACCCTATTACCAGCGATCTGCGTATTGCACTCAGTGCCGCCCGCAGTTGGAAGGAGCGTCTGTTTATCCGCCGCTGGCACTCGTTTCTGAACATGCAGAAAAAAGTCATCAAGCAATTGCGCAACATTGTCACGGTATCCGATTGTTCGCGGCAGGACATCGCCCGCGATTTTGGGCTGCAACCGGCGGGCATCAGTCTGGCGCACAATGGCATCGACATCGACGTTTTCAAGCCGATGCCGGAGGTTGAACGCAACCCACTGCGGCTGATGGCCACCTGTTCGGCCGATGCGCCGCTCAAAGGTCTGCACTATCTGCTGCACGCCTACGCCCGATTGTTGGAGCACTACCCGGATCTTGAGTTGCTGCTGGTTAGCAAGCCCAATCCTGGTGGTAAAACCGAGCGTCTGGTGCAGCGCCTCGGCTTGGTTGATAAGGTCCGATTCGTGAAAGGCATCAGCACCCAGGAAATGGTGCAATTTTATGCCGAGGCGGCGATTGCGGTGGTGCCATCCGTCTACGAGGGGTTCGGCCTGCCTGCGGGCGAAGCGATGGCCTGCGGGGTGCCGGTGGTGTCAACCGATGGCGGCGCACTGCCGGAGGTGGTGGGTGACGCCGGTGTAATCGTGCCGGCAAAGAACGTCGATGCACTGGTAGAGGCTATCAGCAGCCTGTTGCAGGACCCGCAGCGGCGCGCCCAGCTGGGTGCCCGCGGTAAGCGGCGCATTGAAGAAAATTTTTGCTGGCAAGTGTGCGCAGGCCAGATGACAGCGTATTACCGGCAGGTGTTGGCCAATGAAAACCGTTGATTTCAGGCATCTACCGCTGGAGGCGGACGATATCGTGCTGGATCTGGGCTGTGGCGAGGGGCGTCACGTCATCAGCGCCTATGTTGAGGCCAATGTGCACTCTATTGGCGTCGATCTGTCACTGGATGATCTTAAAATCACCCGTGACCGGTTTGCGAGTTTTGCCGAAGAAGGCAACGATGCGAAGTCCTTTGGTTTGTCCGCCGCCAGCGCCCTTAGCCTGCCCTTTGCGGACAATACGTTCGACAAGATCATTTGCAGTGAGGTGTTGGAGCATATCCCCGATTACGGCAGTGCACTGCGCGAAATCGAGCGGGTGCTGAAGCCCGGTGGATTATTCTGTGCCAGTGTCCCGCGTCGCTGGCCGGAGAAAATTTGCTGGGCGCTGAGTGAGGGCTATTATCAGGTTCCCGGCGGTCACCTGCGCATTTTTCGCAGCGATGAGTTGCGTGGCGAGATTGAACACCTGGGTTTTACCCATTACTACCGCCATTGGGCACACGCTTTGCATGTTCCTTTCTGGTGGCTTAAGTGCCTGTTTTGGCAGAGTCAGGATACCAATTGGCTGGTGAAGCAATACCATCGCCTGCTGGTGTGGGACCTGATGGAAAATCCGGCGCTAACCCGGATACTGGAGAAGTGCATGAACCCTATTATGGGCAAAAGTGTCGTGATGTATTTTCGCAAGGAGGCCGCCTCATGAGTGGGCTCTACCTCAGTCGAGGCCTGTTCCCTGAAGAGTTTCTGCGCCCTACCGTGAATTTTATTCTCGATTGCCAGCGCGACAGCGGTGAAATTCCCTGGTTTGAAGGCGGCTACACCGACCCCTGGGATCACGTGGAATCGGCTATGGGCCTGTCCATAGGCGGAGAACTGGAGGCAGCGCGCAAGGCGTATCAGTGGCTGGCTGGTCTACAGCTCGAAGATGGCAGTTGGTGGGCCTCGTATCGCGGGCAGGTAATCGACAACGCCAATCGTCGTGAATCCAATTTCGTCGCTTATATTGCGACGGGCGTGTGGCACCATTACCTGATCAGCGAAGACACTGAGTTCCTGCAGGCGATATGGCCTGTCATCGATAAAGCAATGGGGTTTGTGTTGTCCCTGCAATCGGAGCATGGCGAAATAGACTGGGCCGTGGATAGCGCCGGAAAAGCGAAAGGTGACGCCCTTGTCACCGGATGCAGCTCTATTTACAAGAGCCTGGAGTGCGCGCACAACATCGCCGTTACCCTGGGCGAGGATCGCGCGCACTGGCGGCGGGCACGCGCAAGTCTGGGCAAGGCTCTGCGCACCAAACCAGAGCGTTTTGATCGCACATGGGAAAGTAAATCGCGTTATTCCATGGATTGGTTTTACCCTGTGCTGGCCGGCGTCTATACCGGTGCCGATGCGCGGGCGCGGCTGGCATCACGCTGGGATGAGTTTGTGGAAGACAATCTGGGTTGTCGCTGCGAAAAGCAGGAGCCCTGGGTGACCATTGCCGAAACCTGTGAGCTGGTTATGGCGTTGCTGGCAGCGGGCGATCACGCGCGCGCGGTGGAGGTTTACAGCTGGCTGCAGCAGTGGCGCGCTAGCGACGGCTCCTACTGGACGGGTTACCAGCTGGTGGAAGATCTGTTATGGCCGGATGAAAAGCCCACCTGGACAGCCGGCGCGATTTTGCTGGCGGCCGATGCCCTCACCAAGCATACCGCTGCGTCAGGCTTGTTCTGTAGCGTCAAATTGCTGGACGAGGCCGAAAATGCCCGCGAACGGCGCATTCTGGTCGATTAAAAATAAGGGCTGACCGATTGGCCTTGCTGTAAGCCCAAACGTGGCACTTGGGCGGTGAACTGAATGACATTGAAGCTTAAGGCGCCGCCATTCGGGGCAGACCTTTTACCAACGACGCAGAAGGCCCAAACTGTTGACTCGGCCCAGATCCTCAAACAAGCCCGAAGCCTGCGCCATACGATAAATCGCATAGGGCGCCTGGCCGCCCGCGTGAGCGTCATCAAACACATCGTGTATCGCCAGTATGCCGCCGCGCATCAGATGCGCCGTCCAGCAACGGTAATCGGTCAGTGCGGCTTCCAGGCTGTGGCCGCCATCGATGAAGAGCATGGCCAGCGGCGTCCGCCAGTGTCTTGCCGCGGCCTCCGATCCAGCCACCACGGGTACCACTATGTCGTCCAATCCGGCGCGGCGAATATTGCGTCGAAACTCTTTGAAGCTGTCCATCACGCCTTCGCCGGCATCGTACAAGGCCGGGTCGTGAAAAAACTCGCCCAGTTGGTGCTCCTCAGAGCCGCGGTGATGATCAAGCGCAAAGACCGTAGCATTGTTGGCGCGACAGGCGAGGCCCAGATAAATAGTGGACTTTCCGCAGTAGCTGCCAATTTCCAGTACCGCACCTTTGGCACTTGCACGCAGCGCATGCTGGTAGAGAGCCTGTGCTTCATCTTCCGCCAGAAAACCTTTTATCTGGTCGATATCGGCGGGTAGGTCGGGGATCATTTGGCAATACTCGCAGCGTGTGGTGGCAGGGTAACCTGGCGGTTTCGATAGATTGCAGAAAGCGCAGGGGGGCGGCCGTCTCGGCTCCTCCAGATACTACTTGGGCGCCGTTACCGAGGTCGCGGTGGGTGCTGAAGGCGCCACCATGAACGTATCCAGGCGCATAACGTCTTCGGGGCTGAGCAACCCTGCGTTCTCTTTCAGGCGCATTAAATTGAGGATGTAGTCGTAACGGCTGTTGGCGTAATCCCGCTCCGTCTGAAACAGGGTGTTCTGGGCGTTGAGCACGTCGACAACGTTGCGAGTGCCCACTTCGTAGCCCGCCTGCGTTGCATCCAGCGAGCTTCTTGAAGAGATAATACTCTGCCGCCGTGCAGCGATCCGCGAGACATCGCTGAGCACCGTCATGTGCAGTGAACGGGTATTGGTCACAGTGTTGCGCGTCAGGTTGATGAGTTGTTCGCGGGATGCGTTGTACTCCTGAGCAGCCCTGCGCCGGTTGGCGCTGATAGCGCCGCCGCTGTAAAGGGGTACGCTGACCCGGACCTGCCAAACGCTGTCGTCTGAACTACTTTCTGGCGGGAAATCCGCGAACACAGAATTTGATTCAACGTTGCCGCTGACGTCGAAGTCGGAGTATTCGTAGCCGCCGCTGACCGTCGGAGCATGTTCCATCTTGAACGCCTTGGCATTCTGGCGCGCGGCCTCTTGGCTGTAGCGAGATGCCTGCAATTCGAAATTATTAGCCAGGGCAAAATCCACCCATGCCGCGCGTTCTATCGGTTCGGGGGGCAGGATTTTGAAGTCATCAACCAGCACATTAAGATTACTCTGCGGCTGACCGGTGAGCACAGAGAGGCGTTCCAGCGCAACCGACACGTTATTTTCATCGACAATACGGTTGACCTGCGAGAGATCTCGCGCTGCCTGCGCTTCGTAGACATCTGTAATGGCGATCAGGCCGACTTCGAAGCGCTGCTGCGTCTGTTCCAACTGGCGTTCGAATGCGCGCTCCTGGGCTTGGGAGGCCGCTAAATTGTCCTGGGCGCGCAATACCAGCAGGTAAGCTTCCACTACGCGGACAATCAGATTTTGCTGGTTCGATGCGAAGGTCGCTTCTGCTTCCTTGGTGACTTCTTTGCCGGATTGAAAACTGAACCACGCCGACAAATCGAACAGTGCCTGGTTGAGCGACACTACATAGCCGTCAGTGTCGGTATTGCGGTTGGTGGTTACACCGCCCTGAATCAGATCGCCGCTGATATTCTGGCCGATGACGCCCTGTGACTGGTTATTGGCGTCCGAATTTTGATAGGAATAGTTGGTAGACACCTGCGGCAGCAACGCAGAGAGGCTCAGGTTCTCGGTCTCACGCCGCGCCAGATAGACGGCCTCTTCAGACTTCAACTGCGCGTCGTTTTCCAGCGCCAGTTCGTAAATACCGCGCAGTGAATCAGCCTGCAAACTGATACAGAACAGAGAGAGTGTCAGCGAGGAAAGCGCGACAAGCAGATTTTTCATGCAATTATCCCCAAGGGAGTTATGGCTGTTCTACCGGGCAGCAGTTTAACAGCCTACTTACTGCGATGCATACATCGAAACGGTAATCAAAAGGTGCAGTTCACGGTGGTTTGTGCGATCGTATGAACGCGCCTTGCGGTGGTAAACTGCCACTGTGCGCTGGTAACACCACCCATTAATTTGTTATGAAAAAGGCCAAGTTCCCGGAACCGCTTTTGCAGACACTGAACAAAAAGCCTTTCAAAATCGACTTAACGGAGCTACATGGCATCTGTGACGCCAACTATGCTCGGCTGTTACGTGTTTTTCCCGATTACGAAAACAGCAATGCGCGGCAGATGTTGGTGGGTCCCGCTAGTGTGTGCCTCGCCGTTATAGAGCGCTGTCGCTACACCACAATCTTTCAGTTACACCAGCAGCGCGCGGATTCTCGCTGGCTCGGCCAGTTGCGCGTCGAAGTGCGGGCTTATCACGACGTCCGCATGCTGGAAGTTATGGCATTTCAATCCTCCAGGCAGGTAGCTGCGCGCTACCAGTACCCCAATAGGCACATGTTCGCCCAGAATGAAAAATACCAGCAGAACCGTTTTCTGGCGGATTGGTTGGAACATTGTCTGCAAAACGGACGCGCCGTGCTTGATTTCGGCATGTCCGCACCGGATACGCGATCCGGTTAGTCGAGCCCGATGCAGCAGTCCCTCCATCATATTCAAGTTGTAGATGCCCCGGATGACGTGGTCCGGGTGGTGCAACTGACCGATACCCATCTGTGTCAGGCACGCGGCGGCACGCTCTTGGGTATGGACACCGATCACTCTCTGCAGTCGGTTATCAACTTGGTAAAACAGGAGCGCCCTGACGTACACCTGCTGCTGGGCACAGGAGACCTCTCTGACGGCGGTGCTCGCGCCGCCTACGACCGGCTGCAGATCTACTTCGATCAATTGACACAGGAAAACTACTGGCTGCCGGGCAATCATGATCTTCGTGGTGCGATGGAAGCTGCAGTGAGCCGTCCCGTGCGGATGTGCAAGGAAATTCGGCTGCCGCGCTGGCAGGTCCTGTTGCTGGATTCGCAAGTTCCCGGCCAGGTGGGTGGCAACCTGGGCGATGATGAGCTCAATCTGCTGGAGACAGCGCTGCAGTCAGCGCAGGAGCAATCGTTGTACACGCTGGTTTGCTTGCATCACCAGCCAGTGAAAGTCGGTTGTCACTGGCTGGATGAACAGATGGTAGCTGATGCCGACGCATTCTTTGCTGTGTTGGATCGTTACCCTGGCGTGCGCGCAGTCCTGTGGGGCCATGTGCATCAGGAAATAGACCGCTTGCGCAATGGTGTGCGTCTGCTGGCATCGCCCTCAACCTGTGTGCAGTTTGCCGCCGGCAGCGAGAATTTCAAAGCAGATGACCAGCCGCCCGGTTACCGTTGGCTGGAGTTGCACAGTGATGGCCGGCTTGAAACGGCTGTCTCGCGGGTCCGCAATGTACATTTTGAGGTGGAACTCGACTCGCGCGGCTACTTATAACTCGCCTTGCCCCGCGCTCGTTGTACAATAGTTTCGCCGCAACTTCCTGCAATATACGAAAAGTAACGCAATGAGCCAATATACCGCTGAAGACATTGAAGTCCTGACGGGACTTGAGCCGGTGCGCAAACGCCCCGGCATGTACACAGACACCACTCGACCTAATCATCTCGCCCAGGAAGTCATCGATAACAGTGTCGATGAAGCGCTGGCCGGGCACGCCAGTGAGATCGATGTCAGCCTGAACAAGGACGGCTCGGTGACAGTCTCCGATAACGGCCGCGGCATGCCTGTCGACATCCATCCCACGCAGGGCAAGCCGGGGGTTGAAGTGATCCTCAGTACACTGCACGCCGGGGGCAAGTTTTCGGATAAAAATTACCAGTTTAGCGGCGGCTTGCACGGTGTCGGTGTGTCGGTGGTCAATGCGTTATCCAACGCACTGGAAGTGCTGATCCGGCGTGATGGCAATGTCTACCGCATGACATTTGCCGGTGGCGAAAAACAAACAGACCTGGAGGTCATCGACACCTGCGGCAAGCGCAACACCGGTACGACGGTCACCTTCACGCCCGATCCCAAATACTTTGATTCTATTGTTTTTTCGATCTCACGCCTGCGGCATGTGCTGCGCGCCAAGGCCGTGCTGTGCCCCGGTTTACGGGTCAGGTTCAAGGATGAGAAAAAAGGCGAGGCCGACGAGTGGTATTACGAGGCCGGTCTTACTGACTATCTGGCTGATGCCACCATCGATTTTTCGGTGATTCCGGAAACGCCTTTTGTGGGCAGCTTCAGTGGCAGTAACTCGGCGGTGGACTGGGCGGTGCAGTGGTTGCCCGAGGGCGGTGAGGTGGTGGCTGAATCTTACGTCAATCTCATTCCCACCATACAGGGCGGTACCCATGTCAACGGCATGCGCACGGGGTTACTCGATGCCATGCGTGAATTCTGCGAGCTGCGCAGTCTCCTGCCGCGCGGCGTCAAATTGGCACCTGATGATATCTGGGATCGCTGCTGCTATGTGTTGTCATCCAAACTGGGCGACCCGCAGTTTTCCGGCCAGACCAAGGAGCGCTTGTCATCGCGCGAGGCCGCCGCGTTTGTATCGGGGGTGGTCAAAGATGCCTTCAGTCTGTGGCTCAACCAACACACCGAGGAGGCGGAAAGGCTCGCGGAATTGTGTATAAGCAATGCGCAGGGTCGCATGCGCCTTGCCAAACAGGTTACGCGCAAGAAAGTGACCGCCGGGCCTGCACTGCCGGGTAAGCTGGCGGACTGTTCCGGCGGGGACCCGGCGCGCGGTGAACTGTTTCTGGTAGAGGGTGACTCCGCCGGGGGTTCAGCCAAGCAGGCGCGCAACCGAGAATTTCAAGCCATTCTGCCACTGCGCGGAAAGATCCTGAACACCTGGGAGATCGATTCACAGGAGATACTGGCCTCGCAGGAAGTCCATAACATTTCGATCGCAATGGGCATCGACCCGGCTAGCGACGATCTCTCAGGTCTGCGCTACCACAAGGTGTGCATCCTCGCAGATGCTGACTCCGATGGCCTGCATATCGCGACACTGATCTGTGCGCTTTTTGTGCGGCATTTCCGGCCATTGGTTGCTGCCGGTCATGTTTATGTCGCTATGCCGCCGCTGTTTCGAATCGATGTGGGCAAGGATGTGTTCTATGCCCTCGATGAAGCAGAGAAACAGGGTGTTCTGGACCGCATTGAGGCGGAGAGTAAAAAAGGTAAGGTCAACGTTCAGCGCTTCAAGGGCCTCGGCGAAATGAACCCGCTGCAGTTGCGAGAAACCACCATGGACCCCGACACCAGGCGGCTTGTGCGCCTGGTGCTGGATGCTGGTGATGGCACCAACGAGATGCTGGATATGCTGCTCGCGAAGAAGCGCGCGCCAGACCGCAAGGCGTGGTTGGAGGAGAAAGGAGATCTGGCGGAGGTAGTTGCGTGATGCCCGTCGTACTGGGAACTTTCGCACTGTCGCCGTTGCCAGTAAATCGTCTGACAGTAGCAGCGCACTATAACGCCCGTCATCCAGTTCGTTTATATCAGTTAACCCGTTTTTGATGACCCTGTTGCTCTTGATGTTAAATATAATCTGCTGCGAATCAATATCGCCGATATTGAGACGTTGCAGTCCTTAGCAAGGTCGACGTCTCTTCTCTCTGCGGAGTTAGATTGAACTACTGGGTATTTAAATCCGAGCCCGATGAATTTGGTATTGACCATCTCGCGGCTCAGGAAAAGGAAGCCGCGCGCTGGGACGGGATACGCAATTATCAGGCGCGCAACAACCTGCGCGACAACATCAAAGTCAAGGATCAGGTGTTCTTCTACCACTCGAGTTGCAAGCAGATCGGTATCGCAGGCACCTTGGAAGTGGTGACACCTGCTTATCCGGATCCCGCGCAGTTCGATGCCGACAGCAAGTATTACGATGTAAAATCCACTCCGGAGAATCCACGTTGGTACTGTGTGGATGTGCGATTGCTAGAGAAGTTTGGTGATGTGATATCAACAAAAGTCTTGAAGGGCGATCCAGTCACTGCCGAACTGAGTATTTTCAAACAGGGGCGTCTGTCGATAGCACCAGTTACTGCGGCGCAATGGAGAGCTGTGCGACGACTGCGGGCCAGTTATCTCAAAAGTGAAGGGCACTGACTCTAGCGGCGAGACCGGCGCCAAACCGAGAAGCGCTTTTCGGGACACGCCGTCAAATAGACAATACACTCGGCGCTCGCGACCTGCGTATATTGCGATACAATCAGCGCTGCCCTCATTATTACTAGATCAGCAGCCATTAGTCAGGCCTGCGGGAGTAGCTCGATGAACACATTTCGTAAGGTCCAACACCTTTTATGGGCGGTTTTTTTACTGGCACCCTATGGCTTGGCCTCGGCAGACTGGGAGCTGGACAGCGCCAGTTCGACCATCCACTTTGTCTCCGTCAAGAATGTCAGCGTTGGTGAGGTCCATAGCTTCGCCTCGCTGGTTGGTTTTATCGGTGCGGCGGGTAATGCGCAAGTGACGGTCGATCTGAACAGCGTGCAGACGCTGATCGACATCCGTAACGAGCGCATGCGCGAGCTGTTGTTCGAGACCGCAAAATTTCCAGTTGCCACGGTAAGCGCCCAGGTCGATCCCAGTGTGCTCGCTCTGGCGTCAGAGGGCGGCGTCCTGACGGTTGAAGTACCTGTTACGCTTTCGCTGCATGGACAGGAAAAAACGCTGACTACTTCGCTGGTGGTTGTCGGAGAAAGCGAGGGACGGCTTCGCGTGTTTAGTGCCGCACCGATACTGGTCAATGCTGCAGATTTTGGGCTCGTCCCGGGCGTCGAGGCATTGCAAAAAATCGTAGGACTGCAATCAATCGCCACCGCTATTCCAGTGACGCTGCAACTGCAGTTCGTGCAGGCTAAGTAGCGCCGCCGCGCTAGCGCGTTTTACGGCGCTAGCGGAGGATTCACGCTCAAGAGACTATGGTATAGTTGCTGGTACGAGCGATTGTCCGGTGCGATCTGTGTCAGGGTTTTAGCATAGCCGCGCGCATTGTCTCTTTGGCCCAGTGCCGCACTGTAGTTCGCCAGCGCCAGCAATACTTCTTCACTTTGTGGCACGCCGCGTAGCAGGGCTTCAAGTTGCGTCACAGCTTCTGCAGGATAGCCCAGATCGTGCAATGCGATGCCGTATACGAAACGGTGGCGGGTGCCCTCAGTTTCCACTTCTGCCGCTTGCTTCAGGTACGCCAGAGCTGCTTCTGTTTGGCCGTTGCGGGTTTCCAGCAGACCCAGTGCATGCAGCGTATTGCCGTTATCAGGGGCGACTGTCAGCGCCTCTAATAACACCTCGCGCGCGTCGTCATCTCTGGACTGGCTGCGCAACAGGTCTGCCAGATTCAGGTAGGCCGGCAGTAACTGCCAATTGAGATGTAAGGCCTCACGGTATGCCGCTTCTGCTGCTTGCGCGTCTCCCTGGGTGACATAAAAAATACCGAGTTGAACCTGTGTGGAGGGCATGTCGGCATGTTCTTGCAGGATGCTCACATACTCTGTAAACAGCGCGCGCAATCTTGCCGACTGCGGTGGCGGCAGTTGATCGAGTGGTACGCCCGCCAGTGATGCGGCAACCTCCATACGCACGGCGGTCACTGGATCTTCGATCAAATGGTCCAATAACTGAATGCGCTGCTGTAGGGGCAGGAAGTCGATCGCGCGCACGGTGCTGGCGCGCAGCAAGGGGTCGTCGTCATAGAGGATCTGGGTAGCGGTTTGCAGCGCTTCGCGCCCACCTATAGTGCCCAATGCCTCCATTGCAGTAGCGCGCCATATGGGCGGAGTGCCGGGATCGCCGGCCAGTTGTGCCAGTTGCGGCACAACTCTGTTGTCGCCCTGCGCAAAGCGCTCGAAGGCACGCGCTGGGTGACTGCTGGTGTCTCGAAATGTAACGCCCCATTGTTTGAGTGCGTCCAGCGCCCACAGGGGATCTTTATCGGTATGGCACATGTTACAGGCGTTGGGAGTGTCGATCACCACGCTCAGGTCGGGCCGCGGAATACGCATGCTGTGGTCGCGACGCGCGTCCACGCCCATGTAGGTGGTCTCTGGCATATGGCAGTTGGCGCACTGGGCGCCCGCTGAGTCTTCGGCATGATGATGGTGTTGTGGATTATCGTATTGCGATGGGACATGGCATTGCGCGCAGACTGCGTTGCCGGGTGCGCGCAA
Source organism: Halioglobus sp. (assembly GCA_041688425.1). Classification (GTDB taxonomy): domain Bacteria; phylum Pseudomonadota; class Gammaproteobacteria; order Pseudomonadales; family Halieaceae; genus Marimicrobium. The sequence continues at coordinate 13,121 of JBDNIE010000079.1, forward strand.
CTGCAGGCTGTGGGGTTCGTGGCAGTTACTGCACACTACGCCAGCTTGGTGCATCTTGCTTTGCACAAATGAGCCGTGGACATAGTTCTCATTGCGAACCTGTCCGTCGTGGTAGTACAGCGGCCATTGTGGAAGCGCCAGACGATGTGTGTCCAGTAGGTCTGCGCCATAGTGATAATCGCCCAGTGTGCCGCGCCGCGAGTGACAGCGGGCGCAGTTGTCGATCTGTGCGTTGGAGTCCAGCGGCGTGGTGCGTCTGGCAATGTGCGCGTCCGGTGCCAGAGCCCATACGCCGCGCTGCGCCAGTGCGGTGGGAAAGCCACCATTTACTGCGCCTTCAAGCTTACCTTCCTGCGCCAGTGCCAGATGTTTCTCGCCGGGGCCGTGGCAGGCTTCGCAACCTACATTCAGCTCCGCAAACTGGGTGTCAAAAGAGCGCGTGGCGGCGTCGTAGTTCTTTTTGAGATCGGTGCTGTGGCACTCCGCGCAACTGGTATTCCAGTTCTGGTAAGTGCCGGTCCAGTGGAGGGGGTCCAGAGAATCGATTTTCTCATCCGGGTACAAATGATACCAGCGCTGTCCGCCCTCTGCTGCGGGGCGAGAGTCCCACGTAACGCTTAGCGCTTGCAATCGGCCGCGAGACAGCGGCAGCAAATACTGTTGTAGCGGATAAACGCCGAACACATAGGCGACCTCAAAATCGGCTAATTTGCCGTCCTCGCCATCGGTGTTGACCATAAATTTGTCACCCTTGCGAAAAAAGCGCGTGGTGATATCGTTATACGTAAAACTGGCGTCGTCGAAGTTGCCAAGTACGGTCTCAGCATTGGGTACTTGCATGGCGAGGTCGTGGTGTGAACCCTGCCATTGTGAAAACTCTTCAGCGTGACAACTCTGACAACTCTCGGACCCGGTGAAGGCGTTGTCTGCGGCATTGACTGCAGCGGCGTACATTAACATTGCGGTGAAAATTAATCGCGGGAAACGCACGCTGCTGCAACCTGTCTGAGTTCAAGCGCGCAGGGTACCAGCTTGCTTCTGGTATGGACAGTATGGGGCTCGCTACCTATTATTGACCGTTGCGATGAGGCTTATCAGCAGTCGAGATTTCACACGGGGCAAAGGCAGCAATCCATGAAGCTGGGCATTTTGAAAACAGACGCAGTGCGGGCCGAGTGGGTTCCCGAGTACGGTGAGTATTCGGATATGTTCGTCGCACTGCTGGGGCAGGTTGATCCCGATCTTGAGTTTGCTGTATACGATGTTGAGCAGGGGCAGTACCCGGCGGACATCAATGAGGTTGATGCCTACCTGATTACCGGTAGCAAGTCCGGCGTCTACGAAGACAAACCCTGGATTCCCGTGCTCATGGCGTTTGTTCGCGAGCTGCGCCGCCGGCACAAGAAGTTGGTGGGGATTTGCTTTGGCCATCAGCTAGTGGCGCAGGCGCTTGGCGGTAAAGTAGCGAAATCGCACAAGGGTTGGGGTGTAGGTCTGCATACGCACCGTTTCAGTTCAGCGCCGTCCTGGCACGACCAGAATGATCTGAATCTTGATATTCTGGTCAGCCATCAGGATCAGGTGCTGGAGGTGGCCGAAGAGGCCAGGGTGCTGGCGGGTAGCGAGTTCTGCGAGAACGCCGTCTGTCAGATTGGCGATCATATTCTCACCTTCCAGGGTCATCCCGAATTCGTACACGGGCTATCGCGCGAAATCATGGAATTCAGGCGCGAAATGATCGGCGAGGACGTTTACCTCGCCGGCATCGATTCACTGCAGGGAGTGCATGAAGGGAAGCGTGTGGCGCAGTGGATTATGAATTTCCTGCACGCTGAAAACTAGGCCGGTGTGTTCGTGCCGCCCTCAATGTTCAGCACCCGATCCGCCAGTGCCAGACTATCCGGGCGATGTGTAATCAGGGTCACCGTTTTGTGCACCAGTAAATCCCTGCAGTCTTCGGGCCGCGCCTACCATTTCCCGGTGTTCGCCATAGATGCCCAAGGCTCTTGTGGGGGCAGTGACTCACCGGCCTGTAGCAGTTCAATCGAAATGCCGTCGGGCGAGCGCACAAAGGCCATATGCCCATCGCGCGGTGGACGATTGATCACCACGCCCTTGTCCATCAGACGCTGGCAAACCGCATAGATGTTGTCGACACTGTAGGCCAGATGGCCGAAATTGCGCCCCCCATCGTACTCCTCAATGTCCCAGTTCCAGGTGATCTCCACCAGCGGACTTTGGCCTTCGGCGGCGCGCTCGGCATCGTCTGGGGCTGCTAGGAACACCAGCGTAAAACGCCCCGCTTCGCTGTCATAGCGGCGGATTTCGATCAGCCCCAGCTTTTCGCAGTAAAAATCCAGCGTCTCATTCAGGTCGCGCGCGCGCACCATGGTGTGGAGGTATCTCATATGCGTGCCCTCGCAGCGGCTTGTTTGCCTGCCATGCGACCAGAGTACGTTGCATCGCCCACCGACATGCCACTGCTGTAGCCCTCGGCACGGCGCACCACGCCGCAGGCGGTGCGTCCGGCGGCGTAGAGTCCGGTAACTATTTCGCGCTCTGGATCGACCACTTCACCGCTGGGCAGTGTGTCCAGCCCGCCCAGCGTGAAATAGGGCAGAAAGGTACCGCGCCCGGGAGTGATATCCAGTGCTACCAGCGGTGGCAGCAGCGGTTGGAGCCATTCTGCGGCTTTGTGGCATTGGGTGTCCTCGCCCTTGGCGCAGTCCTCGTTGTACGTTTTGATGGTCTGTTGCAGGGTGCCCTCGCGCAGGCCCAGCTCTTCCTCCAGTTCCTGCACAGTTTCGCCGGTGCCGGCAACTTCGGAGCCCATATAACTGACGCGCTCGTAATCGCCGTACTGCTCAATGGTGAGAATGAAGTACACACGCTCTGATTGCTGGCGCAGTACAAAGGCGCCTAGGCGGCCGTGGTAGACATCCTCATTAATAAAGCGCTGCCCGCGATCGTTGATAACAATGCCATGGGTCATGCTCGCTGGTGGGTAGTAGGGAACACTGATAAAGCCCTCGTGCATGTTTACTGCGGCCCCGCCGACCGACATGCCCATTAAAATACCCGCGCCGGTGTCACCGGGATTGCCGATGGGTGTATTGCCGGTAGTGAGCATAGGTGCGTACTTGCGCACCATCTCCTCGTTCATTACGAAGCCACCGGCACAGAGAATAACCCCCTGGCGGGCGCGTACATTGAGCTCCTGCTGGTTTTGTCGCACCACCAGCCCGATTACAGCGTCATCCTCATCAACAATTAACGTCAGTGCGCGCGTCTCGTATTCCACGGTGATCGCCGCGCGCTTGTTAACGTTTTCGGTGACGATCTTCATAAACAGCGGGCCACCGTTATCGCCCTCAACATACAAATTGTGCCCGCGCGGGCAGGGCTGTGCCTCTTGCGCATACGGATAGGCTTTTTCGCTGCCGGTGTAGAGCAGGCCGTCATCGGTCAGACACATAATGGCGCGCTCCTGATGGAAGCTGTCCTTGAACGGCACGCCGATATCGACCAGCCACTGGAAGTGGTCGCGGCTGTTCTCGCAGTAGTCGCGGATCTTTATCTCGTCGGCCTGTGGCCCAGCCGACATCATCATATAGGTGAACATAGCCTCGGTGGTGTCTTCAAACCCGCAGGCCTGCTGCACGCGAGTACCGCCATTACCGCCCATGTAAATTTCTGCGCTGGACATGGCGGTGGAGCCGCCGCTGGCGCTGGCCACTTCAAAGATCGTGACGCTGGAGCCTGCATCGGCTGCTTCGATGGCTGCGCAACCGCCCGCACCTCCGAATCCGACAACGGCCACGTCGATTTCCCTGTCCCACTGCGCCACGTCGCGCGCTTTACGTGGCCATGAGGGGCTGATTTTGCGGGGGTCGGGCATGATGCATTCCTCGGTAACGGGGCGCTTTGTGCGGCGCTGATGGTAAAAACATTCAGGATAGGGGATTAAAGCGTTTTCACACGAGGCTTACAACGACACCAAAGGCCACGCGGCTCAACAATTTGTACGCGCTATCGCTTTCTTGCCGATGGATGTGCGCTGGCATTGAATGCTTGCTGGGGTACAATCCACAGTTTTTGCCAGAGGTAGTAAAAGCCCATGTGGTTCAAGAATATTCGCGCCTATCGCCTCACCAAACCGTTTGACCTCGCTCCGGAGGCCCTGGGTCAGAAGCTCGCGGGCCGCAGTTTCGTACCCTGCGCCAAGTCGCAGGCGGTATCTTTTGGCTGGGTACCGCCGCTCGGCGAGGCGTCCGAGGCACTGGTACACGCCGCTGCCGGGCGTATGCTGCTCAAACTGAGGCGCGAGGAAAAGCTGTTGCCCTCCACCGTGGTGCGCGAGCAACTGGACGAGAAAGTGGCTGATATCGAGTCCGCGCAGGGGCGCAAGGTGTATCGCAAGGAGCGACTCAACCTGAAAGACGAAATCGTACAGGATTGTCTGCCGCGCGCGTTCAGTCGTTCCACCGCTGTCCATGCCTATATCGATGTTAAGGCGAACTGGATCTTTGTGGATTCTGCCAGTGCTTCGCGGGCCGAGGAACTGCTCAACCTGCTGCGTGAATGCGTCGGCAGTTTCCCGGCACTGTTGCCGCAGGTCAACAACGCGCCTTCGGCGGTGATGACCGCGTGGTTGTTGCACCGCAGTTTGCCAGACGACTTTGAGCTGGGACAGGAGTGCGAGTTGCGTGATCCCGGTGAGGAGGGCGGCGTGGTGCGCTGTCGCGGCGTTGATTTGTTGAGTGAAGAAGTAGAAACTCATCTGCACGCGGGCAAGCAGGCCGCTCGTCTGGCCCTGAACTGGGATGAACGTTTGTCGGTGCTGCTGGCGGAAGATCTGTGTCTGCGTCGCCTCAGGTTTGCGGACGAATTGATGAAAGAGAACGAGGAAATTCCCGAAGAAGATAATGCGGCGCGCCTCGACGCCGATTTCGCGCTGATGTCCGACGCCGTTACCAGCCTGCAGGAGCGTGTTATGGCAGTGTTCGGCGGCGAGGTGGCCTAAGCCGCCCGCCATGCTCGAGCGCCCCGACACCGACGACTATCGCACGCTTTTCCTCAGCCCTACACCGATGATGGATATGCGCGCCCCGGCGGAGTTTGCGCGTGGTGCATTCCCTTCCGCCCTCAGCCTGCCGCTGATGAGCGACGACGAGCGAGCGCAGGTGGGAACCTGTTACAAGCAGCGCGGCCAGGATGCCGCCATCGAGCGGGGTCACCAGTTGGTGAGAGGAGTACTCAAAGACCAACGCCTGGCGCAGTGGGCAGCTTTTGTCCGACAACACCCGCAGGGCTATCTTTATTGTTTTCGTGGCGGGCTGCGCTCAAAAACGGTGCAACAGTGGTTGCGCGATGAAGGTATCGATTATCCGCTGGTGACCGGTGGCTACAAGGCCATGCGGCGGTTTTTGCTGGAAGAACTGGCGCGCTCCGTGGGCAAAGCCTCTTTTGTGCTGGTCGGCGGTAAAACGGGTACCGGCAAGACGCGCGTGATTATCCGTCTGCGGCGCGCCGTCGATCTTGAGGGCTTGGCCAATCATCGCGGTTCCAGCTTCGGCCAGATGCCAACACCGCAGCCCAGCCAGATCGATTTTGAAAACAGCGTCAGCATCGCTTTGTTGCGACTCTTAGCCAACAACAGCGCGCAACGTATCTTCCTTGAGGATGAGGGGCGGCTGATCGGTCGCGTGGCACTGCCCGAGTCCTTGCGCGAGGCAATGGGCGCCGCGCCGCTACTGGTGGTAGAGCAGGGTCTGGAAGAGCGCATCGACGTGGTTATCGCCGACTATGTGGTGGATCTCGGCCAGCGCTACACACTGTTGTTCGGGGAGGACGGTGCCCGACTGCACGGCGAGAAACTGCAGTCAGATCTTGCCCGTATCCGTAAACGGCTTGGCGGCCTGCTCCATCAACAGGTCAGCGTCATGATGGCCGCCGCGTTCGAACGCGAGTGGCGCAGCGGAGATTTATCCGGGCACCGGCAATGGATTGCGATATTACTGGAGCAATACTACGACCCGATGTACGAGTACCAGTTGTCAAAACGGGCAGGAGAAATCCTGTTCAGTGGAGATCATGACGCTGTCGTAGCCTGGGCGCAGCAGGACGCAGTGCGTGCAGCCGGTCGCTGAACTGCACCGCGATCTGGTGCTGGTGGGCGGCGGTCACAGCCACGTGCTGGCCCTGCGCATGCTGGCTATGCAGCCAATTGCCGGATTGCGTATCACACTGATTTCCCCCGCCAGCCACAGCCCCTACTCAGGCATGCTGCCTGGCCTAATCGCCGGACACTACTGCTTCGAGCAGGCCTATATCGATTTGGCTCGTCTGTGCCAGTGGGCTGGAGTGCGCTTTATCACGGGTGAGGTTACCGGTCTCGATCCGGACGCGCAGTGCCTGTCATTGGCCGCGCGCCCTGCCGTCCACTACGACGTGCTCAGTCTCGATATTGGTTCACAGCCGGAACTCGATTCGGTGCCGGGTGCACGGGACCATGCCACGCCTGTCAAGCCGGTGGCCGGGCTGTGGCAGCGCTGGGAGGATCTCTATACGCGTATCAGCGCCCGCGACAGGACAGAAGCGACCCGCATCGCAGTGGTGGGCGGTGGCGCCGGCAGTGTTGAACTGGTGTTGGCCATGTCGCAGCGCTTGCCGCCAGAGTGCGCAAGCTTCGACCTGTGGTGTGCCGCGCCAGAAATATTGCAGGGCTATAACGCCCGCGCCAGACAGTCGGTGGTTGCTGCGCTGCAGCACCGTGGTATTGCCGTGCACCTCAAGGCACGCGTGGCCGCGGTCTATGCCAGTCAGGTCATCATGACGGACGGCGCGCGCGCCGTGTTCGACGAATTATTCTGGTGTACCGGCGCGGCCGCAGCGCCATGGATTGATGCCAGTGGCTTGGCCACCGATGAGCGGGGTTTCCTTGCGGTGCGTGACACCTTGCAATCGACTACCGATGATCGTATTTTTGGTGCCGGTGATATCGCAGTGCAGGTGAAGCACCCACGACCAAAGGCCGGTGTGTACGCTGTTCGGCAGGCACCTGTCCTCGCACATAACCTGCGCGCGCTGGTATTGCAAAAGCCTCTGCGGAAGCACCGCCCGCAGCAGCGTTTCCTCTCTCTTATTTCGCTGGGCGATAAGCTGGCGACTGCAGATAGAGCCATCTTCAGCGCGAGCGGTCGCTGGGTCTGGAACTGGAAGGATCGGATCGATCGCGCTTTTATGGCGCGGTTTGAGAATTTGCCCGAGCGCATGTCGCGCAGTGGGCAGGATAGCTTGCCGGCGCTACAACATGCCGCGTCGCAAGCGGTCTGTGGAGGTTGTGGCGCCAAGGTGGGCGCTGATGCGCTCAGCGCAGTACTCAAGCAGCTGGGTCGCAATTATCCCCAACATTGTAGCGGCGCACGGGATGATGCTGCCGCCGTGCCAGCGCCGCCCGGCGCGGTATTGCTGCAAAGCGTGGACGTGCTGCGAGAGTTGGTGTCCGACCCCTGGCAAATGGGCCGCATCGCGGCGCTGCATGCGCTCAGTGATCTTTATGCCTGCGGCGCGCGGCCCGTGTCCGCACTGGCGGCAGTAACCCTGCCCTATGCCAGCAATACGATGCTGGAGCGTGAGTTATATCAGCTGTTGGCGGGCGCTCTTCACGAATTCGCCGCCGCCGATTGCCATCTGAGTGGCGGCCACAGTATGCAGGGCAGTGAGCTGAATCTCGGCTTTGTTGTTAACGGTGTGCCGATAGCCGAGGACGGCAAACTGCTACCGAAGGTCGGTGCAAAACCGGGCGACCAATTGGTGCTGACCAAAGCGCTCGGCACAGGTACCCTGTTCGCCGCCCATATGCAGTTGGCAGCGGATGGACGTGACGTCAGCGCGGCGATCACAGCCATGCTTCAGGGCAACGCCGCTGCAGCGGAATTGGCCACCGCGCAGGGTGCCAGCGCGTGTACTGATATTACCGGGTTCGGGCTGCTCGGGCATTTGCTGGAAATGTTAGCGGGCACATACGGCGCGCAGCTTTCTCTAGCAAAACTGCCCATTCTGCCCGGCGCACTGGAACAGATTCGCGCCGGCATTGTGAGTACCATGCACGCTGCCAATGCGCGCAGCGCAGAGCGGTTCATGCAGCATTCAGCCCCGGTGGATAAGGCGCGCCAGCAGATCTTGTTTGATCCGCAGACCAGCGGCGGATTGCTGATTGCAGTGCCGGCCGCGCGCGTGCAGGCATTGTGCAATGGCCTGCACGAACGCGGTTATAGCCAGGCGCGGGTAATCGGGGAAGTGGCTGAACTGATGCCTGGGAGCGCCGCTCCAGTCCAGCTCAGCTAGGCTCTTACCCGAACGGCACTGACTTAAGCCCCAAAGTGGCACTTAGGCGGTGAATTGAATGATATCGGTTTGGGACTCTGTGCGAGGCATCACTCATTTCAGCGTTGCAAGGCCGCCTTCGTGTTTTCCGGTTTTTCCAAGCAAGTTGTTGTATTCCCTGGGATCGGTAGACAGATCGTACAATTCCTCTCCACCATCGGGGTAGCGCGTCCAACGCCATTTGCCAACGCGCGTTGAAACGGCATCTCCCCAGCGCATCTCGGCGGGGCGGTTAGCGGCAATCTCGGGCGTGATGCCCAGCAGGCTGGCGCCTTCGAACTGCGCCGGTTGCGGAATGCCGGCGATGTCTGTCAGCGTAGGTGCCAGATCAAGCAAGCTCACTGGCAGATCAAACTCGCCACCGGCCTCGACCATTCCGGGGGCGCGGATTAGCAGCGGCACGCGTGTGGCATGCTCCCACAATGCCATCTTGCGCCAGTGCAGCTTCTCGCCCAGATGGTAGCCGTGGTCGGACCACAGGACGACGGCGGTGTTGTCTGCATAGGGGCTGGCGTCCAACGCGTCCAGTATCTGGCCGATCATGGCATCGGTGTGACTGATCGCCGCAAGGTAGGCCTGAACGTGTTCTGACCAAAGTCCCGATCGCATCACCAGTTCATTTTGAGTGATTTCGGTGCCATTGAAGTTGGCAATCGGCTTATTGGCGAGCAGCACGCCGTCCGGTGGAATATCGTCCAGATCATCAGCGCGCACTTCGGGTAGCACAACCTGGTCAAGCGGATGTAGGTCGAATGCCCACTGCGGCAGCCGCCATGGTACATGGGGTTGAAATAAACCGATGGCCATAAACCAGGGTTGCGACCGCGCCATATTCAGTTGGTCGATGGCAAAATTAGCTGCGATCTGGTCGGCGTGAACCTCCCCGGGCGCCATCAACCCATAATCGAAAAGCGTGTCATGGTCGCCAAACGTCACCGGAGAATCCTTGTATGGCTGGAAAACGTCCCAGAACCTCCTGGTGCCCATAGCCCAGTGGAATATCTTGCCGGTCGATATTGTTTCGTACCCTGCCTCCGAAAAAAACAGCGGCAGAGGGCGCAATTCCCGTGACTTTAAGAGTTCTCCATAGGCGACTGAATCTTCGTCGTCATTGACGTTCGTGGTTTCCGGACGTAGTCCCCACATGACGGAAGCGCGACTGCCGATACACACGGGCACAGAGCTGTAAGCACGATTGAATGAATAGGACTGTTCGCGCAGTCGATCGATATTGGGCGTATGAACGCCGGGATGCGTGCCCATATAGCCTACCCAGTCATTCAAATCGTCAATGGCTATTAGCAGAATATTCGGTTTTTTTCCTAACGCGGGTTGCGCAAGTTTGAGTCCGTCACTGCCTGGCGCAGGCGCTATTGCAGAGCCCTTTAGCCACGGGAACTGGTTACACTTGACGAGGACGGCAGCACCTGCGGCTGCAGCAACGGCTGCTGCCAGTAGTTTTCTTCTGTGGATGACCATATCAAACCAGGTTCAACTAAGTGATGAAGCGGGGCGTTGGCCCATTTTTCGGTCAGGATAGCATGAAAATCAGCTGGCCTATCGACGCCCGCGCCCAATCGCAGCGGCTCTTGCCGCCTCGCGTTGAACCTGCAATAGACGCTCGTATAACAGCAGCAGCGTCGCAGAGCCGAACAACCGATAGAGCGCTGTTTTTGCAATGCGCGGTACGTGAGTTGACCGTGGTTTCGCTAGAAAAGTTGAACATGCTACCTCGCATCCCAGTAGCGGGTCATTTCAAGGTAGAGGAAAGAAGCGGTCCAGGTGATCAGCACCAAGCCGGTCAAGGACTCCAGTGCGGCAAGGAAGCGCAGGTCGCCGAATGGGACGATGTCGCCAGTGCCCAATGTGGTGTAGGAGGTGAATGAAAAGTAAACGCAGTCCAGCAGGCTGCCGTCAAAATTACCCTCAAGTGACCCCCACGCTTCAGACTTATTCATCACATAGAATGCTATGCCGAATATCCAGACTTCAACGGTGTGGGCGGTCAGTGCGAAAAATACGCCCAGCACAATACGAAAGCGATGGCGTATATTGAGAAGAGGCATCAGCAGTGTGATGCGGTAGAGGAACTCGTGGTGGATCAGCACGGCCAAACCGATGACCAATAAGTTGATTAGGTAAACATAGATCACGAGCTCGCAGCTCCCGGCGGCAACATAATGGAGCACACTCTAACCTGTTTTGCCGGGTCGCTTGAAGTAGCGCGAGCATCAGGTTCCGATACTTGCGAATGGCATTAACGGTCGTGCTGCGGTCGTGGCAACATTCAATTATCCGATTGGCGCGCTCTACAGTATCGATGCCCTGTTTTTCCTGACTATTTGACCTTGCTCGGCGACTGCCCGAGCGAGAATTGCCCAGTATAGTCCGGGTAATCCTCTGTATAAATGCCGCCCAAAAAGGATATAAATTCCGCTAAACTACCTTATAGTTGCCAGTTCGAAACCATTGGCTTGCACTCAAGCACCGATATGAAATACACATCAAGAATACTGTTTCTCACACTTTGCGTGGCGTTCCAGAGCGCCTGCAGCAATCAGGCTGCCTATATTGGTGAGAGCTTCTCTAACGACAGCCCGTTCAAGCTGAAGACGGATCGAGATACCGCGCAGGCCTGCGAAAGTGTGCGTCGTGCCTTGTTGGGGCAGGGGTATCTGATCGATCTGGCTAGCAGTGAAGAGGTCAAGGCGCGCAAGGCGACCCGTGGCGAGGGCAAGCAAAATGCCTTCATCGAGATGAACGCGGCCTGTGTGCCCGACAGCAATGGCAGTACGGTTTTTGCAACGGGCGTACTCAGTAATTATGCGATGAAAATGAGCAGCAGTTCCGCCAGTGTCGGCGTCGCCGCCATCGGTTCTATCTCGCTGCCTATTGGCCAGAGCGTCGATTCACTGGTGAAAGTGTCTGAAGAAACGATCGACGATACCGCATTTTATAAGCGCTTCTTCTCTGCGGTAGAAACCATTCTGGGTGAAATAGAGGCCGACAAGCCCGCTGAAGATATTGCAGAGGAGGTGGCCGAACCCGAGCCGACATCGCAACCAATGGCGCAGCCCGCTATATGGCCAGAGCTGTTTCCAGAGCAAGTTGATACCGTAGAGGCGTCCGCTGACGTTGAGCCGGCGTCGCGACCATTGACGCAGCCTACGATACTGCCGGAGTTTTTCCCCGGGAGTGCTGCCGCCGACGTGCCGCCGGAGCCAGTGTCTGTGCAAGTCGCACCTGAGACTACCGTCGAAGCGTCTCCGACGCAGACTTCTCCTGAGATGACTTCACCGGCACCCTCTGCGCCTGAAATCGCTCCGCAGTCCCCCGCGCAAACTGAGCCTGACATCACATCCCCGCCTGCCAGCGCGTCTGCTCCGTTTAAAGTGCAATTGAATCAGGCGACCGAGGCGGCAACGGCTCCGACAGTCGCTCCGGATCAGAGGCAGCCAAGTGTTAGCGCGATTGAGGATGAGGAGCCGATGGGTATCAGCCCAGAGCCTATGCCGGCTCAGGAACCGACGGGTCTGGCCGCGGCCTCGCAGGTGGCAGCGGGAATGCCTGCTGCCGATGTTTCGCAGTTAGCCCCTATACAGCCAACATCTGTGGCCAGGAAGCCCGTGCCGATGGCGGTAAAGAGGGCAACAGATGCCGCGGTTGAAACACCTCCTGCCGAAGCACCTTCCGCACCGACTTCCGTTGTTGAAGATCTTTTCTAGCAGAGTTGTAACCGGCGCTTGATAGGCCGATCTTGTGCGTATCGGCAATTCACAGCGCCATTGCAGGCAGCCATACGCCCCTCTAAGTGCGAGTCAGCAAATTCTTATGTATAGAGTAGATTTTGCGGGCCGATTTTTTTCTTGTATAAGGCGATATCTTGTTTGTACGCCTTCTGAACACATTTCACCAGTTCGTCGTTGTACATAGACTTGAGCGCTGGCAAAAAGCCATCTCTCTTCAAACTCAGTAATTCGAAAGGCCCAAGCCGGTAAGGCGCTCTTCTCGACAGTTTCTTGAAGCCGTCTCTGCCGTGTTTGGTTAGCGGGCGAGCATCAACCAGCTCCAATTCAATTTTTTGTTGCAGATGCTCTGTTAGCCCGGGAAAGTCCTCGAAGGGGAGGTAGTCATCGTACTCTTCATAGACCAGAAAGTTGGTCTGGGGAGTCCAGTGGATATCGCCATTCCTGATGCGCTCTTTGCACATGCTTTTCACAAAGAATTCAAAGGTAATGTCCTCCATCTCTATTGTTTTGTTATGCAGATCAATGTATCGCCACGCGACCGGACTTCTGTCGAGAAACTTATCCAGATAGACACTTAGCAAGCGGGCGAAAGGACAGCGCAAAATAGTAAACGTGTAGTTGGCCTTTGCCAGTTCAGACAGGCTTGCCGAGAACGTCTCGTTATTTTGGTGAATCCAGTTGAAATCCGAACTGTCTTTAATGCAGCCATTGGCAACGGCCAGCGACGTGCGCATGGTAGAACAGCCATTTTTGGGAATAAAGCTATAGATCGAGTCTGAGGAGTAAACATTAAGAGCATGTCTTTGCGCAAAAACATGCGCCCTGTTGGCGCTCAGATGGGCATAGCTCTGGCTGCTATAGCGTAATAATCGCGACATCGGTCATCTCCGGTTAGCTTCCTGCATTCTCTACTGATGCAGTAGTCTTCACAACAATCCGTTGGTGCGCGGGAGGCGTTCGGAAGATGGCAACCTTCCGGTCCATAGTCAGTATTGCGGCTGACGCTGTTGAGCTCCAAGTGTAATCAGCGCCGCGCTTGCCGGGGTTCATTGTTCAAAAAAGGCTGCGTTAGGGCGCAGCCATAGTCATCGTGGAGCAAAGACCACTGCGCACCGCTGAGCAGGTCAGTGTTATTGCGCTGGCATTAGTTGAGATCGAAGCGGTCCAGATTCATCACCTTTGCCCAGGCATCAACGAAGTCGTGTAGAAATAATTGATTGCCATCTTCGGAGGCATAGGCTTCTGCTACTGCCCGCAGCTCGGAGTTGGATCCAAAAATCAGATCCACAGAGGTGGCCGTCCATTTGACTTCGTCCGTGGCACGGTCTCTTCCGTCGTAGATGCCCTCAACCTCGGCAGACTTCGTCCACTGGGTAGACATATCCAATAGATTGATAAAGAAGTCATTGTTTAAGGTGCCAGGGTTTTCGGTAAACACGCCGTGACTGGCTTGCCCAGTGTTGGCATTGAGGGCGCGCATACCACCCACCAAGGCAGTCATTTCTGGCACGCTCAGGGTCAACAGATCAGCCCTTTCCACCAGCATTTCTGCAGGAGAACCATAACTAGCGTCATCATAGTAATTGCGAAACGCGTCTGCTGTCGGTTCCAGCACCGCAAAAGATGCCACATCGGTCATCGCCTGCGATGCGTCAGTGCGTCCAGGTGAAAAGGGTACTTCAACACTGTGACCGGCTTGCTTGGCTGCCTGCTCAATGCCTGCAGCGCCACCCAGTATGATCACATCAGCTAACGAGACTTGTTTGCCGTCTGCAAGTGATTCGTTAAAATCCTGCTGCACCTGGGTCAGAGCCGGTAATACTTTTGTCAGCTCCGCGGGGTTGTTGGCTGGCCACTCTGTCTGAGGTGCAAGTTGAATTCGCGCACCGTTTGCACCGCCGCGCATATCGGAGCCGCGGAATGTGGACGCCGACGCCCAGGCTGTCCTGACCAACTCAGGTACGGTCAAGCCAGACTCAAGAATCTGCGCTTTCAACGCGGTCACATCCTGTTCATCGATCAAGCTGTAGTCAGCTACTGGGACCGGGTCCTGCCAAATGAATACTTCCGCAGGAACTTCGTTCCCGACATAGCGCGTGCGCGGACCCAGGTCGCGATGTGTCAGTTTGAACCAGGCCTTGGCAAACGCTAGATCAAATTCCTTTGGATTCTTCAGGAACCGCTCGGTAATCGCTCGATACTCGGGGTCTTCTTTAAGCGCTATGTCGGTTGTGAACATGATCGGCGCATGGCGTTTGTCAGGATCGTACGCATCCGGCACCAGGTTTGCGGCCGCTTCATCGGTCGGAATCCATTGCGTTGCCCCCGCAGGAGATTTCGTTTGTTTCCAATCGAAGCGCAGCAGATTGTCGAGGTAGAGAATGGACCAGGCGGTGGGCGTGGATGTCCAGGCACCCTCCAAGCCACTGGTTGTAGCGTCGGCTCCTTTGCCGGTGCCACATTTATTCTTCCAGCCGAAACCCTGTTCTTCGATAGGTGCAGCTGCAGGCTCCGGCCCTATGCAGTCTGCCGGCTTCGCGCCGTGGGCTTTACCCAGGGTATGTCCGCCAGCGATAAGTGCAACAGTCTCTTCGTCGTTCATTGCCATGCGGCCGAATGATTCTCGGATGTCTGCGGCTGCACCGAGGGGATCGTGGTTGCCGTTAGGCCCTTCCGGATTGACGTAGATCAGGCCCATCTGCACAGCGGCCAGCGGCTTCTTCATTTGCCCGTCTTTATCGTAGCGCTTGTCGTTGGCAAGCATCTTGGTCTCCGAACCCCAATAAACAGTGTCAGACTCCCAGTCATCTACTCGCCCTCCGGCAAATCCCAGAGTTTCAAACCCCATAGTTTCCAGAGACACATTGCCGGCCAGAATCATCAAATCGGCCCACGATAGATTTTGTCCGTATTGTTGTTTGACCGGCCATAGCAGCCTTCTCGCCTTATCAAGATTGGCATTGTCAGGCCAGCTGTTGAGCGGATCGAAGCGCTGTTGACCGCCATCGGCACCGCCACGACCATCATGCACTCGGTAGGTGCCTGCACTGTGCCAGGCCATTCGTATCATCAGGCCGCCGTAGGTGCCCCAGTCGGCGGGCCACCAATCCTGTGAGTTCGTCAGCGTGTCTGCGATATCTTTTTTTACAACTTCAAGATCCAGACTATTAAAAGCCTCGGCGTAGTTAAAATCAGTAGCATAAGGGTTGGACCTCGCATCATGGGCGCGAAGCGGTTCCAGATTGAGTTGTTCCGGCCACCAGAACTGGTTGGAGCGCGGTTCATTCTGTGTCGCTACAGGGCTTGATGCCACGGCCATTGTCACGGCAACTGCTGCCACCGGAATTGAAGAAAATAGTTTTCTTAGCATTGATTTATCTCCAGCAAGGAATTGATCGTAAGAGATAGACAATAGTCGCACATGTTGATAGTTGCGAATTGAATTCCCCTATCAATTCGATAGTAAATCTAAATCGCGTTCTTTCGATGTTCAGCCGAGTACAATGTCCCTGCCGTGCGCGGTTTGATGAAACCGTATGCAGATCTGCATACGGTTCAGAAGAGCCTTATGACGCAGCAGCAACCCGAGTACTCACACCACTTACGAGCCCAGTACGCACAGTGCGCGTTTTTTGATGGCGTCGGTTGCGGCGAAGGCGGTTGTA
Source organism: Halioglobus sp. (assembly GCA_041688425.1). Classification (GTDB taxonomy): domain Bacteria; phylum Pseudomonadota; class Gammaproteobacteria; order Pseudomonadales; family Halieaceae; genus Marimicrobium. Next base: position 28,923 of record JBDNIE010000079.1, read on the forward strand.
TTGCCCCTGGTCAGGATGACAACCCACGCTGTTGCAGAATTGTTTGCTTCGTTGCTCCAGCCCCAAGTCCCGGTTAAGGCGAACAGCGGCGATACCTGACAGGAAAAACCGGGCCCGCAACCCGTACTAACCTTCCCTGATTTATCGTAGATTGAAAGCAGTTCCGCAACTGATGGCAGACGCCAACCACTTCCCTTGTCGGCACAAAATTTGCGTCCCGCATTCCAGTCGATATCGGAACCATTATCGGACTGCGCCCACTGCAGACCCGTAGCGACCTGCTTCAGGACGCCTCCTCCCTCATCCAGCATCTGGCTTGTGGCAGTGATGCTAGTTGCGGTGCTGTCTGCAGCACGTACATGACTGGCGCCTGTCGAAAGTGAAGCGGCCAACACCAGGGACATCAATATTGTTTTGGACGGGCGCATAGGTCTCAATGTGGAGTTCATTAAAGTGGACGTGTTTGCTGCGGGTGAGCTCTATCGGCTGAAACGCCCACCGTGAAGCAAGAGTCACAAATCGAAAAGGCAATGCCGCAGCGCGAGAATGTACCACAACAACTATATTGGGAATTAGAGGAAATACTGCAGCTAACTCAGTTTACCTAACCGCCTCGTTAGACCGGATCATGCTTGACCAGCGTGCTTGACATTCCAGCTACTGGAAACCCTACATTGCCTGTGAACGCAAAAAAGGAGAGCTCCATGCGAGAAATATTGACGCTGTTTCTGCCCATCTATTTCATCCTACTTTTTGGCCTCGCATTCGCGTGGCGAAGCTGGAGAACCTATGGACAGACGGGCATAAACCCCGGCCGATTGCTGGACAACGCTGGTCCCGAAGAGATAACGAGCAGATATTTCAAGCTGCTGCCACTGCTATTGCTGCTAGTGATGGTGGTGTTTTTGCTGCCGGAGGCGAATTACGAATATCTTGCGCCAATTCACTGGCTGCAGCACGAATACCTGCAAACGCTGGGTGTGGCGATTATGTCCGCAGGGTTGGTGGTCATCCTGCTTGCCCAGGGACAGATGGGTGAGTCATGGAGAATCGGTGTTGACTATGACCACCGCACAGAATTCGTGCGACAGGGATTGTTCAAGTACTCCCGAAATCCGATTTTCGCAGGGATTATGCTGAGTGTTTTCGGCTATTTCCTGGTGCTGCCAAATGCCATCACCTTGTTGATCGTGATGCTGGATTTGGCCTTGATACAGGTGCAGATACGGCTAGAGGAGCAGCATCTGGCCGCAGAGCACGGGGATGTGTATAAAAGGTATTGTGAAGAGGTTCGCCGTTGGGTGTAGCAGCGGACGCGAGGGCATGAGAGGGAATCTCCCATCCAGGGCAAAAATCCCTGTGTATGGCCTGGCTGTTTTCCAAGCCCGCTTGCTGAGCCGCCCGGCCAAACGTTTCAGTTCAACTGCCGTCTGCTGACCTTAGATTCGATTGGTGGCCAGACATCGGTCTGTTCCTCGGTTTTTGGAGCTCTTGAGATTGCCTGGAAAAAACCAAATCCAGTCAATCCACTGTCACGCGTAATTGGGCTACCATGCGCTCCTCTTTAGAAAAATCAGGAAACAAGAATGAGCATACTTTTCAGCCCCTATACTTTGAACAAGCTCACATTGGATAACCGTATCGTCATGGCTCCCATGACCCGTGAGTTTTCGCCCCATGGTATTCCCGGTGATGATGTCGCGGGCTATTACCGGCGTCGCGCTGAAGGTGGCACCGGTTTGATTATTACCGAGGGCACCACTATCAATGATCCGGTGGCCTCTATGGGTGAAAGCGTTCCCGCGTTCCATGGCGAGCAAGCGCTGGCCGGCTGGAAAAAAGTGGTACACGAGGTTCACAGTGCCGGTGGCAAGGTTTTCCCGCAACTCTGGCACGCCGGGATGGCCCGTAACCCTTCCAAAATGAATAACCCGGATGTGCCCAGCATCAGCCCATCCGGACTGCAGGCGCCTGGAAAAAAAATCGCTGAACCAATGACCGAAAAACAGATAGAGGGTGTGATAGCAGGCTTTGCGAGTGCCGCCGCCGATGCTCAGCGCCTGGGTTTTGACGGCGTTGAGCTGCACGGCGCACATGGCTATTTGATCGATCAGTTCTTCTGGGAAGGCCTTAACCAGCGCACCGATTCCTGGGGTGGCAGCATGGAGAATCGCGGCCGATTTGCAGTCGAAATTATCAGGGCAGCCAGAGCGGCAACCGGCCCTGATTTCCCGATCGTACTGCGTTACTCGCAATGGAAGCAGCA
>JBDNIE010000377.1:0-10520 GCA_041688425.1 Halioglobus sp.
ATTCCGGGTATAGCAATGCTGAAAGCGAGCGATGACGTTCGCGATTTTTACGCTGTGCCGGGCAATCTGGCGGACGATCAGGCTTTGATTGCCAGCGCCTTGGATTCTGCCGCTGATAGCCGTTACTTATTAGTAATTGCGGCCGATGAAGAGGCCCTGTTACAAACGGAAGAGCGCGTGCTGGACGCCGCGCGGCAATGGATAGAGCTTGGAGAACTAGGTGGCCTCAGCGGGGTGAGTCAGCTAGTGTCATCCCGCATGCGCCAGCAGAAGAATTTTGCGTTGCAGCGATCCGCAGCGGAGGGTGGGTATCTCGCAGCCCATATGCACGCTATGGGTTTCCCCCCCGAATTGCAGAATGAATTGCTTGCCGAGATGCCCCAGGAGTTCCAACCCTTGCGTTTGGAAGTACTGGAAAACCTCAGCCTGCCGTTGGGTGCGGGTGGTTTTCTTGGCTGCGTAGATGGTGAATGTGCCAGTTGGATGCGAATTTCCGGGGCGGGTACTTCGACTGCACTGGAGTCCCTGATCGCGTTGGAACCCGCGGTGGAGCTTGTCTCTCCTGTTTCAACTGTGAACAGTTTACTGTCGAGCTATCGCAGTGCCGTGCTGACTGTGCTCGCCGTTGGGGGAAGTGTCGTTGCCCTCCTGCTAGCCCTTTTTTTTGGCTGGCGCCTCGCCTTGCAGATCATGTTACTCCCGCTTGCATCCTGCTTTTTAAGCCTGGCTGTGACGGGGTATGTGGGCGGTAGTTACAGTATTGTTAACCTACTGGCGATGTTATTGATTATCGGGGTTGGTCTGGACTATGCTATTTTTCGCGCATTTACGGCAGCATGCAATCAACCGGCCACGAGCTTGGCGATCGCGTTGTCAGCCACGACCAGTATCCTGGCCTTTGGCATGTTGTCGTTTTCCAATACACCCCTGATCGCCAGTTTTGGCCAAACGATTGCGGTTGGCCTCTCCTTCGCGTATCTGCTGTCCTGGTTCCGCTTTGATCCGGGTGCATCGTGACATGAAACCTCGCCTTGGCTTGGCACTTGCAATTGTTATACTTTCGCTTGCTCTGGCCTCTTGTGTAACTCCTGCCAAGGTTGCTGGCCTGCCTTTGTCTTTTCCGCTGTGTCACCAGGGCTTCGTGTCGGGTCACGAAGTCCTTGCGGTGCTGCGGTTGTCGAGGGCGGAGCATAATCGGGAGTTCCTGATTGCCTTACGCACGGATCCTAGTGGTGTGTATCTCGCGGTCCTAACGCCCCATGGGTTGCCCGTCTACAGTGTCCACTGCGGGGATACGGGTCCAGAGGTATCCTTGCAAGCCAACTCAGGGGTAGCGATCGCCCCGCTTGAACTACTGACCTATCTGGAACTGATATATGCGGGGCCGGTTACCCTTTCCTCATACGTTCGACCTGGCTGGTCTTTGCAGGAGTGGGCGGGTGAGCGCCTGCTTTGGCAATCAGCTAAGGAAAAAGGTATCAGTATTCAATATGAAGGGACCAGTCCCTGGTTCAGTTACATTAAACTGGAGGACAGATTCAGTGATATCGAGATTGTCCTGAACATTTTGGAGACTTCCCTTGTATTACCTGAATGACCTGGGTGTGCTCTGTAATCTTGGAAATGGTAGGCGTGCCATTGTCGAAGCCCTGTTGACCCGTGGCAGAGACCTGCCAGCACCGGCTAATTTATACCGTTCCGTGCGTGGCCGCCTGGTAGGTGACATTTGCATGGAATTGCCTGTGCTCCCAAAGCTGTTGTCTCGTTACGATTGCCGCAATAATCGACTCGCGATAGCGGCGCTCGAGCAGCTTTGTCCGGCCATTGAAGTAGCAATGGCACGCTATGGCGCGGAGCGTATCGGCGTGGTCATGGGCACAAGCACAACCGGAATTGCCGAGACAGAGCGCGCAGTGCGCTCGCTTTCGGAGCGGGGCGAATACCCGGAAAATTATCACGCAGTCCAGGGAGCTCTAGGGGGACTGGGAGAGTTCGTTGCGGCTTATCTTGGTGTATGGGGGCCTACGTCCACCGTCTCCACTGCTTGTTCCTCTAGCGGCAACGCGGTGCTTAGTGCCAGGCGCTTGCTGGCTCTTGATTGGTGTGATGCTGTCGTAGTGGGTGGGGTGGATAGCATATGTGACATGACATTACAGGGTTTTGGTGCGCTAGAGGCTCTGGCGGGTGACTATTGCAAGCCGTTCGCAATAGATCGTGATGGTATCAATATCGGCGAGGGTGCTGCGATTTTTATTATGAGCAGGGACGCTGGCGGAGCGAGGCTGCTAGGGGGCATGGCGACTTCTGATGCCTACCACATCTCGGCACCGCATCCGGAGGGGGAGGGAGCGTTTCATGCCATGCGGGGCGCGCTGCTCGATGCTGGAATCTGCTCCCGCGATGTCGATTATATTAATTTGCACGGTACCGGAACACCGCATAACGACTCCATGGAGTGTGCAGCGGTGGCGCGCTTGTTTGCCCATGGTACACCCTGTAGCTCTACCAAGGCATTCACCGGGCATACCTTGGGTGCTGCTTCTGCCCTGGAGCTTGCTTTTTGTTGGTTGTTGTTGAATTGTGGCGGTCAATGGCGCCTGCCGCCATCCTTGTACTTAGACCAAAGGGATACTCAGTTGATCAACTTGTTGTTCACCGGTGAAGATGATCATCAAGGTCACCATCCGAGAGTCTGCATGAGCAATTCTTTTGCCTTCGGTGGCAGTAATGTCTCCCTCGTGATCGGGTCAGGCGATGAATGATTTTCCGGCAGTGGAGAAACTGGTCCCGCATGCCGGACCGATGCTGCTGCTGGGGCAACTCCTGGAGAGTGGGGAGGATTACGTGGTCTGTGAAGTAATTGTTCGGGCAGATGGCCTGTTTGATGCCGCAGGGCGGGTACCGGCTTGGTTGGGTATCGAGTATATGGCGCAGACGATAGCAGCCTTCGCAGGACTGCAGGCGCTCGAGCGAGGTGAACCGGTAAGGGCCGGCTACCTGCTTGGGAGTCGACGTTTCGAAACGAACGTCCCTGACTTTGCCTGCGGCGAGTTATTAAGGGTTTCCGCTGCACGTCTGGTGCAGGGAATTTCCGGAGCGGGCGCGTTCGAATGTCGAGTGGAGGGTGAGCGGGTAAGGCAGACCGCCACGTTGACAGCTTATCAAGCTGCGGAAACGGATCATTAACAACAATTGCAATTCTATGTGGGACAGTGTGCTTTTGCGGTAATTTAGATGTTCTGGGGGACTAGTAATGCATCCGAAAACAATTCTCGTTACGGGCTCGAGCCGAGGAATAGGTAAAGCTATCGCCCTGGACCTCGCTGCGGCAGGTTATAATTTGGTGCTGCACTGCCATAGTCGGCTCGATGAAGCAGAGCGGGTGGCAACTGTGGTAGCTGCAGAGGGTGTAGCTGTCCGTATTCTGCAATTTGATATTGCAGATCGTGAAGATGTGTCCGCAAAACTGCTCGCGGATATCGAGGAACATGGCGCCTACTACGGCGTGGTATGCAATGCCGGATTGGCGAGAGACAACAGCTTTCCAGCCATGAGTGGCGAGGATTGGGATACCGTGATTCGTTCCAATCTGGATGGCTTTTATAATGTTTTGAGCCCCCTGATTATGCCCATGGTACGGCGTCGTGCAGCCGGTCGGATCGTTACTCTGGCGTCTGTTTCAGGCTTAATGGGTAACCGCGGACAGGTTAACTACTCTGCCGCCAAAGCAGGTATCATAGGTGCCACAAAAGCGCTGGCGCTTGAAATGGCTAAGCGGAAAATAACGGTAAACTGTGTAGCCCCCGGACTCATTGAAACTGACATGCTAGAGAATATTCCACTGGATACTGTCATCTCCGGTATACCCATGAGACGTTTAGGTCAGCCGGAGGAAGTTGCTGCAGTTGTCAGATTTTTAGTCAGCGATGCCGCCAGTTATGTAACTAGACAGGTAATCTCAGTAAATGGCGGATTGTGCTAGATGAAGCGGGTAGTGGTAACTGGCATGGGTTGCATCACCGCATTGGGGAGCGACTGGAATTCGGCGAGAGGGCGGCTGCAACAGGGTAAAAATGCCATCTGTTACATGCCTGACTGGGATCAATATGAAGGCTTGTTCACCAAACTTGGGGGTCCTGTCCTCGACTTCAAAAAGCCGGCGCATTATTCCCGTAAGGCGACTCGAACCATGGGGCGTGTTGCTTTAATGTCAGTGCGAGCAACCGAACTGGCGCTGGAAGCGGCGGGTTTGCATAGCGATCCTATACTGGGCGGAGGGCAAGTTGGTATAGCCTACGGTTCATCTACGGGCAGCACCGATGCGACCTCTGATTTCAGTAATATGCTGCTCAAGGGATCTACGCAAGGCCTGAATGCTACCAGCTATATTCGCATGATGAGTCATACCACGGCGGTCAATATAGCGGTATTTTTTGGGGTCAAGGGCAGGGTCTATACCACCTCCAGTGCCTGTACTTCATCGAGCCAGGGAATAGGTTATGGCTTCGAAGCGATTCGCTATGGGAGTCAGACGATTATGCTGTGTGGCGGCGCCGAAGAGCTGTGCCCGACGGAGGCGGCAGTGTTCGACACGCTTTTCGCAACCTCCACGAAGAACGAGACGCCACATCTCACTCCCCGACCCTTTGACAGAGATCGGGACGGCTTAGTTATAGGGGAGGGGGCCTGTACTCTCGTGTTGGAGGAGCTGGAGCATGCCAGAGCCAGAGGCGCAACGATCTACGCCGAAATTATTGGCTATGGCACCAATTGTGATGGGGCGCATGTGACACAGCCGTGTGTAGATTCGATTGGCAGAGTACTTCAGTTGTCATTGGCCGATGCGGGTATCGCTGCCTCGGATGTTGCATATATCAGCGCGCATGGAACAGCCACCGAGCGCGGTGATATTGCGGAGAGTCACGCGGTACTGAACGTAATGGGAAATAAGGTTCCGTTGAGTGCCTTGAAAAGCTATACGGGCCATACTCTCGGCGCGTGCGGAGCAACTGAGGCCTGGGCGATAATACAAATGATGCGCGATGGCTGGTTCCACCCCACACTAAATCTCGAAAACGTGTCTCCTGACTGTGCCGAGATTGATTACGTTGTGGGCGCAGGGCGATCGCTCGATTGTGAAATAACAATGTCAAACAATTTTGCCTTCGGTGGAATCAATACCTCCTTAATTTTCAAGAGGTATTGACCCTCTAGCGTATAGCGTAGTTCTAGTCATTCTGGGCTGCCTTGCAGTAACGCCATAGTGTGTTGAGGCGGCGCTCAGTTTTTGCTGTATAAGGATTCGATTGATCCCAAGCATATCCTGCCAATATCGAGCAAATCATTTTCCGAATATCGGCCACCTGGTTTTCGTGAAAAATGATGTCCTGAAAGCGACCGTCGTACCATGCGCTGACAAACGAACGAAAGGTGTCAACGCCTTTTTTCAATGCTTCGGCATAATCCTGCTGCCAGTTGACGGAAGCGCCGGCGAGTTGTCGGTCCAGCAAGTCTGCTGCGAGGCTCGCTGAACGCATGGCAATGGTTACTCCCGAGGAAAACACCGGGTCCAGAAATTCTCCCGCATTTCCGAGTAATGCATATTGATTGGTGCAGAGCTGCTTTACGTTAGCTGAGTAGCCGGTAATCTGCCGGGCAGGCTTATCCCACACGGCGTTAGCCAGCAACTGGCTCAGTTCTGGGTCTTCCGCCACAATCAACTTTAAAGCCGCATCAACACCTTCAATATAGTTGTTAAGGTAGCTCGACTTAGCAACCACACCAATGGAGCTTTGACCGTTGCTGAAGGGTATTAGCCAGTACCAGACGTCAGGGTGCTGAGGATGAATGGTCACTAGTATCTTGTTCCGGTCGAAATTTGGAGTCTCGATGTTGTCCCTAATATGAGCAAAGAGGGAAGATCTGACGGGAAAGTCTGATGGTGATTCCAGCTGCAGCAGGCGGGCCAACACCCGCCCGAAACCACTTGCGTCCAAGATAAACTTGCAATCAAAAGTTTGACTCGTCCCATCGGGGCACAAGCAGCTGACAATGGGATTCTGGCGTTGCAGGTCGACAGCGATAATTTCATGCTGATAGCGAATGTCTACGCCAAAGCGTTCAGCTTCGTCTGCTAGTAATTTGTCGAAGTTTGCCCTCGGCACTTCAAAAGTTTCAGTCCAGCCAGAAGAAAACTGCTCCCCGAAATCAAATCCGCTGTAGTTGCCGCGACGCTGAAACACGGCTCCGTTCTTGCGCTGAAAGCCCGCGGCCTCAACCGCGTCCATCATGCCCGCTGCCTCGATGTACTCCATACACTGCGGCAGGAGGCTCTCTCCTATCGAAAAGCGAGGGAACGTCTCTCGCTCCAGAACCAGAACGTGTCTACCCTTATTCTGGAGAATGGCAGCAGCTATGGAGCCAGCGGGGCCAGCACCGATAACTATTGCGTCGTATAGTGGTTCAGCCACCGTGTGAATACACTTTACAGTTCAGAGACAATTGTCTCTCGTTTTTCCTGATATTCGGATTCGGAAATAAGACCTTCCTTTCGCAATGATTCCAATTGCGTTAGCCTCTTACTATAGGCGGCGGAGTCGGCCGCTGGAGTAGCATCCTTTTCGGGCAGAAGAGCAGCAATAAACTCAGGGTCTTGTAGCATCTTGTCTACTGTCTCGTTCATTGCTTTTTCCGCCAAGTCGCGCAAGGTATCTACGTCCCCGAATATTCCTGCACCGACTCCACTCTCCACCAGGTCGGACTTATACGACTTTGAAAATTTTATTTTGGAACTGTCGTTGACTATAAGGGAAACGTCAACGTGCGCATGGGCTTCTCGATTGAAGTAGTAACTGCAGTCAAATTTTGAAATCGCCACTCGCAGAGAGTATGGAGCATCATCAGTATTGGACATTATTCCGCTCTTATTGAGAGCGGCGGTATAAATTTTGTCTACTACCGCGTCGGTAGACTCTTCGGTTCTAAGAGTCTTGAGAACATTGCCATAGCCACCTCGAATAGCGCCCAACCAGTCGCTGTCCGTACGTCTTTCATCCGAGACTATTATTTCGGTCACTGTGGGTTCAACTTGCGATGGATCGATTCCAGCTCCTTCATATTCGACTTTTGATGCATGCGTCGAGCAACCTGAAAGAACCACAAGAAAAATCATTATAGTTAACGGCGCGATTTTCATACTTTGTCCTTGTGTGCAGATGCCGCGAAATGAAACGCACAACCGATTTGCAATATGCTTGATTATAAAGCGACATCTAGAGAATTTTAAACGGGTGACGTCTCTGTAAGGCATGGATGATAGAAGCGTATTAACTGAGCGCAACATGAAGATATAACTGCCTAGTACTTCAGTGCTGGAAGCAGCATGTTGTGCTTACTCTTCCAGAGTCACGATATCGCCGATAAAAGTCACGCCGGCCATGATTGCGCCATTACCGCATTCGAACTCCGTCGCACTGCTCATCGTATTCTTTTTGTAATAGCTACGAATATTCACCACCGCATTAGCACCTTCAGTGGTAATGCGGTCCTGGAAACTGATCATGGCGGACAGGAAGACCCACTCACAAGCCTGTTTGTCTGATTTCCCAAAGGCATTGGTCTTTTTGTTAGTCTGAAATTCTCCGTAATTAGCAGTTATATTGCCGTGAGACTGTTCTCCAAACTTGAATGTGTATCCCCGGTTAAGCTTTTGCTTGGATGAAGATGTGCTCATTGCTGATTCAATTGAGTAAGAGTTTTTGTCGTCTCGGGCCAGGGCCGTACCTGATAAAAACAAACATGCGATTACAATAAAAACGCACCTTTTCTTCATGGCTTGCTCCTCAAATATGGGCAGTACTATTTATTTTTATCCATTGCATCACATTTTCGCTAATAGATGTAAAAATTTTTACTACTCGAGTCGGTACTCCAGAAGGGTGTGTCCGATCCCGATCCCATCAGTCTGTTTATGTAGCCTGAGCCCAGCCTTATCGGCACAGGCTTTTAGTTCGTCGGAGTGATACATTTTGCTATTACCATTGGCAATACAGGCGAAATACAATGTGGTATTAACGAGACTGAAGGCTGATGCAGCGAACCGCTGCTTGTCCCAGAAGGTCTCTAAGATATAGAGCGTAGATTTTTCATGCATGCCACGACGAGCGCGATTAAGAATCTTTGTGATCTGTTCTTCAGAAAAGCAATCTAGGAATTGACTCATCCAAATGGCATCAGCTTTCTCGGGGAACTGCTCTTCATCAGCTAGAAGATCAAGTGGCATCGCAGTGAACCTGTCTTGAAAGCCTTCATGTTCAATGAGTGCTTTCGCCTTATTCAACTGCCCCGGATGGTCTACAATTGTTACGTGAACTCTGTCGTTGTACTCGAGGCAAAGTTTGGCCCATTTGCCGGTATTACCTCCAACATCAACGATGTGTTGTGGGTTGTCATGGAACACTAGCGGTAACACTTCCGGAAACGCTATATCCGAATAGAAGTGATCGAAATCGAACCAGCTCTCCTGGATATCGTCCGGCAGTTGCGTAAGGCCCTCATAAATAGTTGGCCACGGCCCAAAATGCTTTAAACCCAAAGGCTTCTCGCTAACGATAGAGTCCTCGAGACTGGCCATAGACCGATAACAGATGTCAGCAACGAAGTTCATGTTTACCTGGGTCATCTTGTCGGTAAGAATAAAGTATCCTGTTTTTGTCAAGTGAAAGAGATTGTTCTCCAGATAGACTACCTCTGCACCAAGTCCCGCCTCCAGTAAGACCTTCACGCCGTAGATAGGTAATTTCAATTCAGCCGCTATAGCATCGGCGCTTATGCCCTGGTTGCGACGACTCATCAACAAGCCGAGTATGCCCAGGTTGCGCAGGGCCAGAGAGGCCTGAAATACTATCGGCGCAAAGGCGATTTTTTGGGCATTGGACTTTGCATCAACCGCACTGATGTGTCTCTCGTCACCAAAGTTTTCCACTCACGCTATCCTGGCTAATCTAATTTGAGAGAGAACATAGCATAATACGGAGTGTAGCCAATATTCATTATTTCTTATGCGGAAGCGCATCGATTTTTTCCATTTGTCCTTGTGGGTATGTTGCCCAAAGATCACTGGTTGTTCTCAAACTCGGATAGACACCTGACCTCACCAACTGCAGGTAGTAATAGGTCGGCCAAATATGAGGCGACTTAGAGGACCTCGTAGCTTTCCGAGCATCAGTTACGTTAAAGGTATGAGTGTTGGGGATCAATTGATTACTGCCCGCAACACCATCTTCTGAGTCTATGTAGGCTTCACTAAAGTTCGCACAATCGCCGAAGTGGTTGATGCCATAGTTCCAGAACAGGGCGCCATAGATACTAACGGGAGCGAGGTAGGTGCTTTGCACTTCGATATCATTTCGTTTTGCCTTAAGCGATTCGCACAGACCCAAGACCACATAAGCGCCGCAACTATGCCCTATCAAGTGTACCGATTGCAGTTCGGCAGATTCCGCTATGGTCTCACCCAGAGCATGGCCAATGCGCATGCCGTCAACTGAGCATCGAAATATGCTGCTCGAATAGGCGCTCCAGTCCAGGGCGATAACCTGTGCAGTATCTCTTGGTGAGGAAATTTTCTGCTCCAGGATTACTTTTAGCGGGGCAGCCCAGGATGCCGGGGTATCACCTCGCCCATGGGCGATTAGGACGATATTTTGGGTCATTGGATCGATATGGGGCATTTTCATTTTGGAGTAATCAGTTGGCCAATAGGTATAACTGAGCAAAATGGCTGACCCAAGAATAAAGCTGATTACCGGTAAGGCTATGAATACAATGATAGCGAGCTTTATCCAATGCTTTTCAGTCCAGTACATCAGCTGACTCTCTCCCACCGGTTCCTTGCATTTATTGCACAATAAGTGATCAACGCTGGCCTTAGAGCCAGTCTGTCGAGCGCCCCTCTCTATGCGGCGGGTTTCTCAGCCACCAGCTGGGCGATGCCCCGCGACTGCCCGCTGACAGGGTCATGCTCAACGCCCTCGAAATAGTGCAGAATGCTCCACTCGCGAAAGCACTCTCTGAGTTCCCCTTTGCGCAACAAAAAATCTGGATTATGGGGGTGGCCATATTTGGCCTGACCCACCGTGAACGCTTCGTATATCACTATTCCCCCGGGTATTACCGCCTCTTTTATTGACGCCAGCAAGGGGCGGTGCAGATAGCGGAACACGATAACAGCACCGAAGGTTTCCGCGTCCAGTGGGCGTGTGTTGGGGATTTCCAGATCCACCTGCCAGATACGGGCTAGTTCCCGCTGCCGTTCGTGGGGTTGCGCTGCCAGGTGCTGTTTGATCTTGTCCAAGCTCTGGCCATCACGGTCGGCAAAGACCACGGACACGTTACTGTCCAATAGAGAGAGGCCGTTCCTGCCCGCACCATAGTAATCCTGTTGGAGAATGTCATGGTGGGTTGGAAATAAACGGGTCACGAATGGCACTTCAAAACGGCAGATCTCCTGAAACAGGAAA
>JBDNIE010000378.1:0-30317 GCA_041688425.1 Halioglobus sp.
AGGAGCGCTGTTGCCGCCTGTTCCACGCAATTGGAAGCCACAGGCGGCGAGCAGAAAAGTGATGCCGAGAATTAAACTGAACCGAATGAGGTGCCTGCGCATGTTAAGTCTCGCTCTCAGGAATCAATAACAATGTTAACTAACTTCCCGGGTATCACAATGACCTTACGGACACTGTGTCCCTCCAGAAAGCGGCTCACATTCGGTTGTGCTTGAGCCAGCTCTTCCATGGCTTTTTTGTCGGCGGTAGCGGGTACATTCATTTTGGCGCGCACTTTACCATTCACCTGCACCACCATTTCGATCGTGTCGCGAGTGAGAGCGCTTTCGTCCAACTTGGGCCAACGGGCATTGAGAATATCACCCTTGCCACCCAGTGTCGGCCACAGCGCGTGGCTGACGTGCGGCACGATAGGGCTGAGCATTAAAGTGATCGCGTGCAGTGCCTCGTGCAGCACAGCGCGACTTTGTGGCTCGTTGTCCAGTTTGCCCAACTCGTTGCACAGCTCCATGATTGCGGCGATCGCTGTATTGAAGGTCTGGCGACGCCCGTAATCGTCATCGACCTTGGCGATGGTCTCGTGTGTTTTGCGGCGCGCATTTCTTTGCTGGTCGTTGAGTATAGAGGTGTCCAGCGCAGGAGCGGGACCGGCGGCCATATAGTTGCTCGCCATTTTCCACAGCCGTTTGAGGAAGCGGTTGGCTCCCTCGACGCCTGAGTCAGACCACTCCAGAGACTGCTCCGGTGGCGCGGCGAACATGCTGAACAATCGCACAGTATCGGCACCATAGCGGTCTATCAGGGATTTTGGGTCCACGGTGTTGCCCTTGGACTTGGACATTTTGGCGCCGTCCTTCAGCACCATGCCCTGGGTCAGCAGGCGCACAAACGGTTCGTCTGAATTGACCAGCCCCTCATCTCGCATAAGCTTGTGAAAGAAGCGCGAGTACAAAAGATGCAGGATGGCGTGTTCTATGCCGCCCACGTATTGATCCACCGGCGCCCAGTAATCGGCTTCGCCATCCAGCATGGCCGAATCATTATTGGCGCAGCCGTAACGTGCGTAGTACCAGGACGATTCCATGAACGTGTCGAAGGTATCGGTTTCACGCGTGGCATTCGCGCCGCAGCGAGGGCACTGAGTTTCGTAAAATTCCGGCATCAGCTTGAGTGGCGATCCGACACCTTCAAATGCCACATTGGTGGGCAGCACTACGGGCAGATCTGCAGCGGGCACAGGTACCGCACCGCATTCGCCGCAGTTGATAATGGGAATGGGCGCGCCCCAATAGCGCTGGCGCGACACGCCCCAGTCGCGCAGGCGAAAGTTGACGGTGCGCTTGCCCTTGCCTTCGTGTTCCAGACGATCTGCAATAGTGGCAAAAGCCTGCTCAAAATCCAGGCCGTCGAATTCGCCGGAATTGACCAGTACGCCCTTGTCAGTGAAGGCCGCCACGCTGATATCACACACCTCATTACCGGCAGGGGCAATCACCTGTGCGATGGGGAGCTCGTACTTCATAGCAAACTCCCAGTCGCGCTGGTCGTGACCGGGCACAGACATCACCGCGCCCGAGCCGTAGCTCATCAGTACGAAGTTGGCCACCCACACGGGGACTTCCAGGCCTGTCAGGGGGTGTGTGGCAGTGATGCCTGTTGCCATCCCTGCCTTTTCCATGGTGGCCATGTCGGCCTCAGCCATTTTGACATTGCCCTGCGCTTCGATGAATGCAGCTAGCGCAGGATCTTTGGCGGCGGCTTCTTTTGCGACAGGGTGCTGTAATGCTACCGCCAGACAGGTGACGCCCATCAACGTATCCGGGCGCGTGGTGTAAACGCTCAGCGCAGAACCGTCGGCCAATACGAAATCCAGATCGACGCCTTCGGAGCGGCCAATCCAGTTGCGCTGCATGGTGAGCACTTGTTCTGGCCACTGATCCAGCGTATCCAGGTCGGCCAGCAGTTGCTCGGCGTAGTCAGTGATCTTGATAAACCACTGATCGATCTCACGGCGTTCCACCGGGTTGTCACAGCGCCAGCAACAACCGTTCACCACCTGCTCATTGGCCAGCACGGTCTGGTCGGTTTCGCACCAGTTCACTTCAGCCTTTTTCTTGTAGGCCAGACCCTTTTCAAACAAACGGGTGAAGAACCACTGCTCCCAGCGATAGTAAGATGGGTCGCAGGTCGCCAGCTCACGATTCCAGTCATAGGCGTACCCCAGGCGCCGCAACTGCTCGCGCATGTAATCGATATTTTGCGCTGTCCACTGCGCCGGGGGCACTTTGTTTTTTATCGCAGCATTTTCCGCCGGGAGCCCGAACGCATCCCAGCCCATCGGCTGCAGCACGTTTTTGCCCTGCATGCGCTGGTAACGGGCGATGACATCGGCAATGGTGTAGTTGCGTACATGTCCCATGTGCAACTGGCCACTGGGGTAGGGGAACATGGCGAGACAGTAGAATTTTTCGCGTGTATCGTCCTGCTTTACGGCAAAGCTGTTGTGCTTAAGCCAGTATTCCTGCGCGGCGTGTTCCAGCGCTTGTGGGTTGTATTGCTGGTCCATCACAGGTTCCGTGTTAGTCCTTGATATTGTTAGGGAAGTTGGCCTGATTACAGGCTCGTGAGAGGCTGCTGCGAGCGAAAATCAAGGGCGGAGTCTAACAGCAATTGAACGGGTCTGAGAAGGTTCTACTGCCAGTGATTAAGCAATCTTCGCATGCAGTAGTCGCACTAGTTATCCCGCCAGAACCCCAAATACATCAGGCCCATAAGCAGCAATCCGACAAAACAAGCGGCGATAATCGGTGTATTGCCGAAGCGGCCAAAGGGGGTGGTGCCCAGCATCGCCTGCGCTTCGCCGGTCAGCGTGGTGGACACGAACTGCTCAGTGCGCTTAAGGATGCGGCCCTGATGGTCGATAATGGCGGAGATGCCATTATTGGTCGCTCGCAGCACATAGCGCCCGTTCTCCCGCCCGCGCATTTGCGCGATCTGCAGGTGTTGCCAGGGGCCGATGGAGTCGCCAAACCAGCTGTCGTTGCTGATGGTAACCAGCAACTCAGCGTCCTGCGCGCCTTTGGCCACCAGCCCGCCGTAGACGATTTCATAGCAAATGTAAGGTGCAATGCGGTATGGCCCGGCGGCGAGTGGGGACTGCTCTGCTGGCCCCGAACTGAAGGAGGACATCGGCAAATCGAAAAATTGGATCAGGCCGCGCAGTTGGTTTTCCAGTGGCACATATTCACCAAAAGGTACCAGCCGCTGTTTGTGGTAGACACCTTTGCCCTGACCCAGCGCGACAATACTGTTGTAGTAGGACGAGCTTCCGGCTGCGCGAAACGGGACGCCGGTGATGAGCGTGGTGCCGGCGGCTTTCGCGCGCTCGGCGATCGGCGTGAGAAACCCCTGGGCGCGCTGTAAGTAGTTGGGTATTGCGGACTCCGGCCAGATAACGATGTCGCGCCCCAGCAGGCCTTCGGTGGTGCTGTCCAGCTGCGCTAAAATAGGGCCATACCACTGCGGGTCCCATTTCTGTTCCTGCGGCACATTGGGTTGGACCATTCCGACAGTGATAGGCTGTTCGCTCGCTTTGGCCACCCACTGTGTGGGCTTGAGCACCGCGCCGCCGCCCCACAGCGTGATCAGAACAACAGCATAGGTGGTGCAGGAGACGGCTTTGCGGCTGCGCCACGCCAGAAACACGCAAGTGCCTGAAATCGCACAAATAAACGACAGGCCGAATACGCCCGTTATGGGAGCCCAGCCCGAGATCCATGTCTCGGCGTGGGCATAGCCCAGATACAGCCATGGAAAGCCCGTAAATAGCCACTCCCGAAGCCATTCAAACAACACCCACAACGCGGGAAAACCCACCAGCATACCGCCGGGCAGGGGGCGCACAAACCGCACATACAGCCAGGCGAACAGTGCATGGAGCAGCGCGAGTGCGGCGCAAAAGAGCACCGTGAGCGCCGCCGCCAGTGGGATACTGGCGTGACCGTGCACATGAATACTGACGTAGACCCAGGAGACGCCGCTGCCAAACATGCCCAAGCCGTAAAGCCAGCCTCGCCACAGCCCTTGCCGCGGTGTACAGGTGCAAAGCAGGTAGGCATAGAACACACAACTGAGAATGCCCGCCGGCCAGATATTGAACGGCGCCAGTGACAGCGTGACCAGGGCGCCAGCCAGTGGCGCCCCTATCAGCACAAGCATTGGGTGCAGTTCAGATTCGGCGCGCATAGAGGAACTGGGCTTGATAGAGGTTATTCTTGCGGGCGACTGATACGCAGCGAGTAGATCTTGCGCTGGTCCGCCTTTATTACCTCGAACTTGAAGCCCTCGATGGTGGTTACCTCATGGCGCGCGGGCATATGCCCGAACGCCTGGATGACAAGGCCGCCAATGGTGTCGAAGTCGTCATCACTGAAGTCGCAATCGAAATGGGCATTGAATTCCTCGATCGGTGTGAGGGCCTTGACCATGAATTCGTTGGTATCGATCATGTTGATAAAACGGTCGGCTTGTTCATCGGTCTCATCCTCGATTTCGCCGACAATTTCTTCCAGTACGTCCTCGATCGTGACAACGCCCGCTACACCACCGTATTCATCAATGACGATCGCCATGTGATTGCGGTTCTCGCGGAACTCGCGCAATAAAACGTTGAGGCGTTTGCTCTCCGGCACCACCATGGCAGGACGCAGCAATGCCTCGATTTTGAAGTTGCCGTTGTCCTCATTGAGTATTTGCGGCAGCAGATCTTTGGCCAGCAGGATTCCAAGGATCACGTCCGGGCTGTCGCCGACAACGGGGTAGCGCGAGTGTGCCGAGTGAATGATTAGCGGGAGGATATCTTCCAGCGTGCCATCGGCTTTGATGTACACCATCTGCGAGCGCGGGATCATAATATCGCGCGCCTGCATATCACTGACCTGCATCGCGCCTTCCATAATGCTGCGCGCGTCCTGGTCGATGACTTCGTTATCCGCGGCCAATGTCAGCACATCTTCCAGATCGCGACGTGTACGAGGCTCTGAATTGAACAGCAGTGCGATCTTGTCTAGCCAGGATCGATCAGTGCCATTGTTTGGGGTGCGATCTTCACTCATCGTAAAAGCTGCTCTTGGCATGTTCGCGTCTCGTAAGGACAATCGTAGTCCATTTGCGAAAGAATAGTACTTTCCAAAGCTTCCATACTCACTGCATCTTCCTCTTCAACATGATCGTAACCCAGCAAATGCAGTGTGCCGTGGACTGTCATATGGGCCCAGTGCGCGCTGGCACTCTTGCCCTGCTCTGCAGCTTCAGCTGCGACCACCGGTGCGCAAATAACGATATCGCCCAGCAGCGGTAATGCTAATTCGGGCGGCAGGTCGGCGGGAAATGAAAGGACATTCGTGGGCCCTTTTTTACCCCGGTAAGTTTCATTCAATTGGGACATTTCTTCACGGTCTACCAGGCGCACGCTGATCTCGACTTCATGCAACGTTGTTTGTCCGTGCAGTGCTGACAAAATCCAATGGCGAATGTCTTTATCGGAGGGCACGGGCGCGCTACTGGCTCTCTGTACCTCCACGAGCAAATTCACCGCCTACTCTTATCCAGCTGTGTGGCGGTGTCCTCGGCGCTTTCGTAGGCTTGGACAATGCGCTGTACCAGTGGATGGCGCACCACGTCCTTGTTGCCGAACCAGGTAAACCCAATACCCTCGACGTCACCCAGTATGCCGCTTGCATGCGTGAGGCCTGACTGCGTGCCGCGGGGCAGGTCGATCTGTGTGGCATCGCCGGTAATGACGGCGGTTGAGCCAAAGCCGATACGGGTCAGGAACATTTTCATCTGTTCGCGTGTGGTGTTTTGCGCCTCATCGAGAATGATGAAGGCATTGTTCAGTGTGCGTCCACGCATGAAGGCCAGTGGTGCGACCTCGATGACATTGCGCTCAAGGTATTTATCGACAGTCTCAAATCCCAACATTTCGTACAAAGCATCATAAAGCGGGCGCAAATAGGGATCGATTTTTTGGCTGAGGTCTCCGGGCAGGAAGCCGAGCTTTTCGCCGGCCTCGACTGCCGGCCGCACCAGCAGAATGCGGCGCACTCGCTCTTCAAGCAGGGCTTCTACGCCGCAGGCCACGGCCAGATAGGTTTTCCCCGTGCCAGCGGGGCCAATACCAAAATTGATATCGCACTCCTTTATGGTGCGCACATAGGACTGCTGGTTCTTGCCGCGCGGTTTGATAGAGGCGCGTTTGGTGCGAATGATCGGGATTGGCGCGATAGTGGGGTCCTGCCCCATAGCCACCATGTCTTCCAGTCCCGCCTCCTGCAGCTGCAAGTGCAGGGATTCTGGGCCCAGACCCACGCCTTGGCACACTTCTGCATACAGGTGGCGTAATAGTTGCTCGGCTGTCGCAACGCTCGCATGCGGCCCACTCAACTGGAACTGGTTGCCTCGGGCGCTGATACTGATGCCTAGCCGCTGCTCGATCTGGCGTAAATGGCTGTCCAGATGACCGCACAACATGGCCAGATGACGGGCGTCATCAGGTTCCAGAGTCAGGTTTTGTTGAATCAACTGTCGCGAAGACGGTTGCGGGGGAGGTTCGTTGTTCAAAGTATCCTGTCGCCGCTGAGGGCAATGCCGTTACTTGATAAGGATATACCGGAATTCACTGACGTCAACCTTCCAGTGTCTTGCCGCGCAGTGAGTTGGGTAGTGCTTCTACTATTGTCACATCCACAAATTGCCCGATGAGCGACTGGTCCGTGGCGGAGAAATTCACCACCCGGTTGTTCTCTGTGCGGCCCTGCAGCTGACCGGGGTCCCTCCTGGAGGACCCTGTTACGAGAATCCGCTGGGTACTGCCAACCATGCTGTGGCTGATCTCGGCCGCGTGCTGCAGGATGCGTGATTGCAGTATCTGCAAGCGTTGTTTTTTGGTGTCTTCGTCGGTCGCATCCGGCAGTTCGGCCGCCGGCGTTCCCGGGCGCGCGCTGTAAATGAAACTAAAGGAGCTGTCGAAGCCGATCTCCTCAATCAATTTCATGGTGGCCGCGAAGTCCGCATCGCTTTCGCCGGGAAAGCCAATAATGAAGTCCGACGAGATGCTGATGTGCGGCCTTATAGCGCGCAGCCGACGGATTTTAGATTTGTACTCCAGCGCCGTATGACCACGCTTCATGCCGGCGAGAATGCGGTCGGAGCCGCTTTGTACGGGCAGATGAAGGTGATCCACCAGCTGTGGGATCTGGGCATAGGCATCGATCAGGGCGTCGGAAAACTCCACCGGATGTGAGGTCGTGTAGCGAATCCTCTCTATCTCCGGTATCCGTGCCACCGCGTGCAGTAATTCGGCGAAATCGACGATTTCACCCTCGTGATCAGCGCCGCGATAGGCGTTTACGTTTTGTCCCAGCAGGTTAACTTCGCGCACTCCGCCCTGCGCCAGATGGGCGATCTCGGCAATAACGTCATCCAGTGGCCGCGATACTTCTTCGCCGCGCGTATAGGGCACCACGCAAAAGGTGCAGTACTTACTGCAACCTTCCATCACTGAGACGAAGGCGCTAGGGCCCTCCACTTTGGGTTGTGGCAGATTGTCGAACTTTTCAATTTCCGGGAAGCTGATGTCGACCACCAGCGTGCCGGCGCGGCTGCGCTGCGCCATCATTTGGGGTAGTCTGTGCAGGGTCTGTGGGCCGAACACCAGATCGACATAGGGTGCCCGGCGACCAATTTCTGCGCCCTCCTGACTGGCGACGCAGCCGCCTACGCCGATGATCAGGTCGGGGTTTTTTTGTTTCAGGCGTTTCCAGCGACCGAGTTGATGAAATACCTTTTCCTGAGCTTTTTCCCTTATAGAACAGGTATTTAGCAACAATACATCAGCCTCCTCGGGATTCTCGGTGGAGACCATGTCATGGCTTTGCTGCAGTAAGTCACGCATACGAGCCGAGTCGTATTCGTTCATCTGGCAGCCATGGGTTTTGATGTAGAGTTTCTTGCTCACGGTAATGTCGTCGCGGACTCGCCGCTTCAGGTAGCTCTGTGCAAAAACAGTTGAGAAGTATACCCAGTTAGCAGTCGCAAACATAGCGCTAAGGTAGGCTTCACCGCGCTGATCAGGCGTCGCTTGTATGAAAAGAAGGTGAGAGGAATGTCAAAGCCAGATGAGAGGCGCGCAGCGGGGGAAACTGGTATTCTGCCGTTGTGGTGGTAACATTATCGCCCCCAAATTCAGGTGAACCGCCGCCACTCACTCAGGCAAGCATATCGCGAGCTGCGATACACGAGACTACAATGACCAACCAACCCGTATACAAGGTGATTTTTCAGAACGGCAATCAGGTGTTCGAAGTCTTCGCCCGCCAGATATACCAAAGTGATATGTGGGGCTTTATCGAGGTAGAAGAGTTTGTTTTTGGGGAGCGCTCGCAAATACTGGTAGACCCGAGTGAGGAGAAGCTCAAAAACGAATTCAGCGGGGTGAAGCGCAGTTATATTCCACTGCAGGCCATCATCCGCATTGATGAAGTGGATAAAGAGGGGAGCGCTCGAGTGTCTAGCGTCGCCTCATCTGACAGTAATGTCACGAGTTTTCCGTTTGCGGGCATCCCGCCCGGACAGAAGGGTCGCGAAGAGTAGATTTGCCGCAGAACTCTATATGCATCACCGTGCTACTGATACTCCGATATTTTTCGTGCTGATCATCCTGAGTTGCATAGGTGCGCTGGGCGCGGAACCTACTTTTGGCGCTGCCGACCCCTATGATGAGCAATCCCTCGACACTGGCGCGCAACTTTATCAAATGTACTGCAGCGAATGTCATGGCAGCGATACCAATAGTCGGTATGCGGTGACCGATGATGCCAGTGAAGTGAATGTCCTCGAAAACTATGCTGAGTTAATTGAAATAGTGCGCGTGCTAGGTGTGCCTGAATCGAATCTTGTGCCGGTTGAGGATTGGCCTGAATGGGCTGACGGTCCTGCACCTCTTGGGGTGCGAGAGCCGGATATTAGAGCCGAGGCAATAGATGCTGTAACCGGGGCGATTGGCAATTATCAGGAATCTGAACTGGATATGGATGATCTGGAACCCTGGGGGGGTGAAACCGACGCGATCCTCAGGGATGAAATTTTTGAGGAGATGCCGGTTGCGACCAATCTTGCTGATCCCATAGCGTATTATCATGGCACTTCTGAGCAAGACCTGTTCAATAGCATTGCTATTGGCACAGGGAGTGCGATGCATAGTTGGCGCACTGAGCTGGGCGGTGACGAGGCAATCTGGGATTTGGTGAACTATATCCGCAGTCGTTGGGATGAGGTTTGGTTACACCAATAGCCGGGCAGAAGTCCAGTGACGCTATACTTTGCCCTGCAAGCGGGACCCAAGCGACGCCAGTTGCACACAAATAACAAAGGCCTCCACTGCCGCTTTTACATCCTCGAGCGAAGGGTAGGTCGGCGATAGCCGAATGTTGCTGTCCTGGGGATCCTTGCCGTAGGGAAAGGTGGCGCCCGCTGGCGTCAGTTTTACACCGATGGCATCTGCCAGCTCCACGATGTTTTGCGCCAGACCGGGTAGCGCATTGAATGACACAAAGTACCCGCCAAGCGGATTCGACCAGTCGCCCATGCCTTTGCCGGCGAGTTCATTTGCCAGTGTGGCCAGAACACACTCGAAGCGCGGCCTGATGAGAGCGGCATGGCCCGACATATGACGGGCCAGCGTATTCTGATCAACTAGAAAACGCACATGGCGCAGCTGATTCACCTTGTCTGGCCCAATCGTCTGAAAGCCCAGATGTTGTGTCAGCGCAGCGAGGTTCTTTTCACTGCTGGCGAGAAACGATACACCGGCCCCTGCGAACGTGATCTTGGAGGTAGAGCCGAACTGGAACACGCTGTCCATGGTGCCGTGCTGTTGGCAAAAGCTGCGAATGGATGCCAGCTGAGGGGCCTCTTCATACAGTGTGTGGACCGCGTAAGCGTTATCCCACATCACCAGAAAGTGATCACTGGCAATGAGGCCGAGGCGGGCGATGCGCTCTACAGTGTCATCGCTATAGATGCAGCCGGTTGGGTTGGAGAAGCGCGGCACGCACCATAACCCCTTGATCGTATTGTCTTCCTGTACCAGCGCTTCAACCAGGTCCATGTCTGGCCCGCTGTCCAGCATCGGTACCGTAATCATTTCAATGCCCAGGTGTTCGCAGATGGCAAAATGGCGGTCATAGCCCGGAGCGGGACACAGGAACTTCACGGTATCGTGATTGCCCCAGGCCGAGCTTGGGCCCGCCAATCCCTCGGTGAGTGCGAAATCAATGGTGCTGTACATCAGGGTCAGGCTGGAGTTGCCGCCAATCAAGGTTTCCTCAGCAGGGCTATCCAGCATCTGTGCGAACAGGGCCCTGGCTTCTGGCAGTCCCTCAAGACCGCCGTAGTTGCGCACATCCGTGCCATTCGCTGCCAGATACTTGCCTTCAAGAATGCCATCCAGTGCGTCTGAGAGGGCGACCTGCTCATTACAGGGCTTGCCCCGCGTAAGGTCCAGCTTGAGATTCATGCCCTTTAGCGCCTCATACTGTCGCTGCAGGGGCTCCAGTTGTGCTGCAAGTTCAGAGTCGGAAAGCTGGTCGATATGCAAGGTACTGTCCTCGTGAGGTTATGGTCGGTGGGCAAGCTAATGTCGAGCGTAAAAGTATAACGGCAAGTGCCGCGCAGCAGTATGGCTTGAGGGCAGTAAGCTTGAAAATTACCGACTAGCCTATATAAACAAAGAACGGAGTGGGAATGCCATGCTCTATGTCAGCGCTGGAACAGGATATAAATAGCCATGAGTGAACAGGAAGAATCACCCGCGATAGAGGTTGAGCCGTCACACGACACGCGGGGGCAAACGCCCGCCGTGGCAGATGACGTGTTGCCGGATACGCTGCACGTGATGCCAATTCCCTACCGGCCGTTTTTCCCTGGGCAGGTGCAACCGATAGCGCTTGATCCGGTTGAATGGGAGAGCACTCTGGCTGCAGTAAAGCGTGCGGGACACGGCCTTATAGGCCTGTCGTATGTAGACAGGCCAGATACGCGCGATGCGCAGCCCGGGCAGTTTCCGGAGATTGGCTGCGTGGTGCGCCTGCACCGACCGCCCAACGCGACAGAGCAGTCGGGGCAGTTCCTGGCGCAGGGGGTAAGGCGTTTTCGCATCGTGCGCTGGCTCAGCGACAAACCGCCTTATCTGGCGCAGGTAGAATACCCGCGCAGCCAAGGTGACCGCGATGCGGATGACATCAAGGCCTATGCCATGGCGTTGATCAAGCAGATCAGGGAGCTGCTGCCGCTAAACCCACTTTACAGCGAAGAGCTGAAACGGTATCTGGCTAACTTTAGTCCCAGTGACCCCAGTAAGTTGGCCGACTTCTCGGCGGCGCTGACCACCGCGACCGGGGAAAAGCTGCAGGAGATTCTGGACACATTGCCGCTGCGTGCCCGGATGGAAAAGGTGCTCACCTTGCTGCGCAAGGAACGCGAGGTTGCCGAATTACAGGGGCAGATCACCAGTCAGGTCAACGAGAAAGTGAGCGCGCAACAGCGTGAGTTCTTCCTGCGTGAACAGCTGAAAATTATCCAAAAGGAGCTGGGTATCTCCAAGGACGATCGAACCTCCGATGTGGAAACGTTTGAGGATCGAATCAAGGACCTCGATGTGCCGGAGGCGGCAGCGAAGCGCATCAATGAGGAATTGCAAAAACTCTCCATACTGGAAACAGGCTCTGCCGAGTACGGCGTCACCCGCAATTATCTCGACTGGGCCACCAGCGTACCGTGGGGCGTAATGTCTGAGGACAAGCTCGACCTCAAACATGCGCGCTCGGTGCTGGATGAGCATCACGAAGGGGTGGAGGATGTTAAAGAGCGCATACTGGAGTTTCTCGCTGTCGGCGCTTTCAAGGGCGAAATATCCGGTTCAATCTTACTGCTGGTAGGCCCCCCGGGTGTTGGCAAGACCAGCATCGGTCGTTCAGTTGCAGATGCTCTGGGTCGCAAGTTCTATCGCTTCAGCCTGGGTGGCATGCGCGATGAGGCGGAAATCAAGGGGCATCGACGAACCTATATCGGCGCCATGCCAGGCAAGTTTGTGCAGGCACTGAAGGAAGTAGAGGTCGCCAATCCGGTTATTATGCTGGACGAGATCGACAAGATCGGCGCGTCTTTTCAGGGTGATCCCGCATCGGCGTTGCTGGAGGTGCTGGACCCGGAACAGAACAGCGAGTTTCTGGATCACTATCTGGATTTGCGCGTAGACCTCTCGAAAGTGCTTTTTGTGTGCACCGCCAACCAGCTAGACACTATCCCGGGCCCGTTGTTGGACCGCATGGAAACATTGCGCCTGTCGGGTTACGTCGCAGAAGAAAAGCTGTTCATTGCGAAAAAGCATTTATGGCCGAAACAACTGGAGCGCCATGGACTGAAGGATCAGCAGCTCCGGATTAACGATGCTGCGCTGAAGTACGTGATTGATTTCTACTGTCGGGACGCAGGCGTTCGAACGCTTGAAAAACAGCTGGCGCGCATCATGCGTAAATCCATTGTACGGCTGCTTGACGGCAAGGAGACACGGTTGCGCGTGGGCAAAAAGGATATCGATATCCTGCTGGGTCAACCACTCTTTCAAGCGGACCGCCCACTGCGCGGCATCGGTGTGGTTACCGGTTTGGCGTGGACTTCCATGGGCGGTGCGACTCTGCCCATTGAGTCATCGCAGGTGCACACGCTCAATCGCGGCTTTAAGTTGACCGGGCGCCTGGGAGACGTCATGAAGGAGTCGGCGGAAATTGCTTACAGCTATGTTGTCGCCCATCTAAGGGACTACGATTGCGATCAGGATTTTTTCGACATGAGTATGGTGCACCTGCATGTCCCCGAGGGCGCAACACCCAAAGATGGACCCAGTGCAGGCGTTACGATGGCGACTTCGCTAGTGTCGCTGGCACGGCGGGAGCGCATCAAGCGTCCCCTGGCGATGACAGGTGAACTGACGCTCACAGGGCAGGTTTTACCGGTGGGGGGTATTCGCGAGAAAGTAATTGCGGCGCGGCGCGCCAAGATCATGGAGCTGATTTTGCCGTTTGCCAACCGGCGAGATTTTGAGGAGCTGCCGGATTATTTGCGTGAGGGGATCAATGTGCACTTTGCGCGGAATTTTCGTGAGGTGTTTGAGTTTGTGTTTGAAGGGCATCGGGTTGATAAGTCTTTGCATTGATAGCGGGTTGGGCGTGCGGGTGGCGACCCTTTGGGCCGCTGCATTGCTTTGGGTGGTGAGGGTCTATTGCTTCATTGCGTGCGCTTGCGGTGCGCGGACCTTGGGGGATTTTTGATGGGCGGGTCTAGAGTTTCCGTTGAATGGAATGCAATTTGATTGGGTGGGATTTGGCGCTGATTGGGAATTGTCGCGGAACCGGGGTTTGAACTCGGTGGCTCTAAGGTGGTTTGGTTTTGCACCGACACCCTCCAAGTCCGCAATAGGCCCTCCCCACCCAAAGCAGTGCGGGACTTTGTAGGGAGATTTACTGAGAAGCTACAAGGTTTCCATGCAAGTGCGGTCTGTAATTTTTGATGCGTCTGCTTTTTTTTAGACTGGTAGTGAGGCGGCGTATTGATAGGACTGGCAGGGCAAGCCTATGGCCTTGCCCTGAGCGCTATGCCCTGCCAGACCGGCGCAAGTGCGAAAAATTCCAGCGACGAAGATCTCACCCAAGATAAGTTAGCTATAGTCTCAGGCCCAAGCCTTTTTAGCGCCGAAAAGCCTAGCCAAACTGACGCGCAAAACGCCTACCCAGCAGCCTCCCACTTCCCCGGCACACGAGCTGTCACCACCGCCCGCATGGGCGCCGGATAACCTTCAGCCGTCTTGCTGGCATCTTCCGGATCTAGAAAATTTACCAGCGAATGGAACGTCATCCACTCGGTAGAGCGCTGTTCATCCGTGGTGGTAACGCAGACATTGAGCAACTGCGCGTCGACAAAGCCCAACTTGCGCAACCAGCTGAGGAGCGTGTCGCAGCTGGGCAGGAACCAGACATTGCCCATACGGGCATAACGGCCTTCTGGTAATAGGGTTGTGCCCAATTCGCCATCGATCACCAGTGTTTCCAGCACTAGTTGACCACCGGGTCGCAGGCAATCCTTCAGTTCCTGCAGGTGATCAAAGGGTGAGCGGCGGTGATAGAGCACGCCCATCGAAAAAACAGTATCGAAGGCCTGTAGTTTTGCGGGCACCTGTTCCATGGCCACCGGCAGCACCCAGACATTGTCCTGCTGTAGGTACTTCTGCAGCGCCCAGAATTGTACGACAAACAGCGGTGTTGGATCGATGCCGATGACTTCTGCCGCTCCGTCGCCCAGCATACGCCAGCAGTGGTATCCGCTACCGCAACCGACATCCAGTACTTTGCGCCCTTGTAGTGAATCAATACTGTCTTTCAGCCGATCCCATTTCCAGTCGGAGCGCCACTCTGCGTCGATGTGGAGGCCGAACAGTTCAAAAGGGCCCTTGCGCCAGGGGTGTAAGTTGCGCAACGCTGTCTGTAACTGGTCTCTGGAATCATCACTCAGTACTTGCTCAAAGCTTGCGCCAACGCGTGACTCGCTGAGGTGAATGGTGTCGGCCTGCAGCAAGGGCAGGTCGTGCAGCGACTGTAGCCAGCGCGCAAGATCGCCGTAGCGTTGCTGGTTCAGGCCATTGGCAATTTGTTCTTCGAGTTGTTCTGCCCAGCGCTGCATTTCACCGCCGCGCCAGCGCTCAATCAGTGGCTGGTAATTCATTGCTTGAGCGCGATCAGCGATGCGAAATTAAAGCACTGGAACCAGACATCGCAACTGTCGAAGCCCACGCTGGCAATGCGCGCCTTGTGTTGTTTGAGGGTTTCCGGCAGCAGGACATTTTCCAGCGCCGAGCGTTTGCGCGCGACTTCCATTTCACTGTAGCCATTGGCGCGTTTGAACTGGTGGTGCAAGTCGATATTCAGTGCGTCCAGATGCGCATCCTCGAAGGTCACTTTCTCAGACAGCACCATGATTCCGCCGGGCAATAATCCGCGATAGATGCGCGCGATGACCTCGTCTCGTAACTCCCTTGGAATGAACTGTAGCGTGAAGTTGAGTACTACCACCGAGGCATTTTCAATGACGATATCCTGCAGGTCAGCGCAGGTGAGGATGACGGGTGTGTCGATAGTGACGACTGCGTCCTGGGTGTCGGTGTCGAGAATACTCTTGCAGCGCTGCAGCATGGCGGTGGAATTGTCGACGGCAACAATACGGCAATCGGGCTGCTGAATGTTCTGTCGCATCGCCAGTGTCGAGGCGCCCAGTGAGCAACCGAGATCGTATAGGTAGCTGCCGCCGATGGCGTATTTGCCAGCGAGTAGGCCGGTCATCGACACGATGGTGGCATAGCCGGGCACGGAGCGTTTGATCATATCGGGAAAGACGCGCGCCACGCTGTCGTCAAACGTGAATAGGCCGTTCTGAAGGAGTGGGTCGGCGTAGAGAGTATCGCGGGGGTCAGTCACAAAGGGTTGCTGGGCCGAAAATTGTCTGAAAAGGGTGAAAGTGCTAATAACCCCTCAAGTCTAGCATGAAAAGGTGAACCGCAAAGGCGAGGAATTGTTGTATTACTGGGGCGACGGTGATTGCCAGTCACGTGAGTTTTCCCTTTAACCCGCTGGTGTTTGCGGTATTGGCCAACCGTCTAGTAGAGCCACATGAGCGCTGGAGAGTGTGTCGCAACGAATACACTCGGTCGTTGGTGCGAGTGGTGCCGGCGCAGTGAACGCTGTGTTGTCGTCATAGAGGTGAATCAGGACATTGACGTGCAGCCTCTCTCCGGCCGATTATCGGCAGTGACAGGCCTTACTGGCGGGCGCCTTAGTTAGCGCTTCTAACCAGGTGCTGTTCTTCTTTGTTTGATGTCTTTGCGGCACGCGCGACAGGGCTGCTGGTTTGTGGATTAAAACCCGCGAACTGCTGGGGAAAGTCTTCATGGCGTTTTGCGCTGCGGTGACGCATAGCGCTGACACTGCGCAGGAAATCCACCAGACTCGTTTTGCCTTCGTCCAATCTTCTCATGGTCTACTCGGATTCAATTTTTTTGGAGCACACTGTTATTATAGTCCGCCTGCCATTGTGCGGGATGTGAAAAGTGCTGGAGAAATCTGTGAACAATGCCCGTGGGCCCTGCTCTGGGCTATAATTTTCGCTTTTTCCAGGGATTGATGCAGTCAAACCCGTCTGGCAGTTCCTTACGGCACTGCTGGCACAGATGTAATCTACCGGAGACTTCCTATGCTGCAAGTGCTGCAACAACTGCCTGCCGATCCGATTCTTGGCTTATCTGCCGCGTGTCGCGCCGACCCCAATCCCGACAAGGTTGACCTGACCATCGGGATCTATATGGATGAGCAGGGACTCTGTCCGGTATTCGAAGCGGTGCGACTGGCACAACGCGCCGTCGTTGAGCAGGAGGACACCAAGGCGTATCTCGCAGCGGCGGGCGATGAGCGATTCAACAGCGGCTTGCAACGCCTGGTGCTGGGTGAGGGCAGCCCCGCGCTGCTGGAAGATCGCGTTAGCAGCATACAGACACCGGGTGGTTGCGGAGCGCTGCGGATCGGCGCTGAA
The DNA here is from genome assembly GCA_041688425.1 of Halioglobus sp. Classification (GTDB taxonomy): domain Bacteria; phylum Pseudomonadota; class Gammaproteobacteria; order Pseudomonadales; family Halieaceae; genus Marimicrobium. The sequence goes on from JBDNIE010000378.1 coordinate 16,694, forward strand.
ATTGTCCATGCCGCGGCGCCGAATGCACGGGTGTGGGTGTCTGATCCGACGTGGCCGGTGCATATTCCCTTGCTGGGCAGCGTAGGACTGCAGTTTAAAAGCTATCGCTACTACGACCCCGATACGCACGGAGTCAATTTCGATGCCATGGTGACCGACCTGAAGAATGCTGTCGCGGGAGATGTGGTGCTGCTGCACGGGTGTTGCCACAACCCCTGTGGGGCTGATCTCTCCCTCGCGCAATGGGGCGTTGTTGCCGATATGGCCGAGCGTCAGGGTTTTACGCCCTTTGTCGATTTTGCCTACCAGGGCCTCGGCGATGGCCTTGAGGCTGACGCTGCTGGTCTGCGCCTGTTGGTGTCGCGCCTACCCGAAGTGATACTGGCAGCGTCATGCTCCAAGAATCTCGGCCTTTACCGTGAGCGCGTCGGCGCAGCAATCTTTGTCTGTAGCGACCCTGCCAATGCCCGCGCGATCCTGAGTCAGGCGCAATCCGCCGCGCGGCGTGTCTACTCTATGCCGCCCGCACACGGCGCATTGTTGGCGGGTCGAGTGCTGACGGATGATTATCTAGGTGGCATCTGGCGTACTGAGCTGACTGCCATGTGTCAGCGCATCAAAGGCTTGCGCAGCGATCTGCGGCAGGCACTGGAAGCGCGCTGTGGCGGCGACTACGGGTTTATTGAACGCGAGAAAGGGATGTTTTCTTTTCTTGGCTTGAGCGCCGAGCAGGCGATTCGGCTGCGAGAATCGTCCGGTGTGTATATGCTGGACTCTTCGCGCATCAACGTGGCGGGTGTCAACGCCCGCAATATTGATTACATCGCAAGCTCTGTTGCCGGCGTGCTCTAGACGTAACGCCTAGCTCGTAAACAACTGCTTGAGATAGTAATCGGCCAGCGTCGGCGGGTAGCCGATGACGTCGACGAGGCGTCTGCGGCATTCACGCTGGTTGGCGCCGCGCTCTATCCATATCGGCACGCGCTTGATCATCGTCTCCACGGTTTCACGCGGCGTGATGATCCAAGTGTCCTGCGCCACCTCGCCGAACGAAAAGTTTGCGGGACAGGTCGCAATGGCCATGGGCTTCATGTAAAGCGCCAGCGTCAGCACCTCTTTTGCACCTTTTTCAGCAATGTACTGCGTCAGAAATTGCAGCGTGCTGCCGCGGTCGCCGAGATCGTCGATGACCAGTACGATCTCCTCCTCTACGGCAATTGAGATGTCGTGCTGCACCCAGGCTTGCTCATGGCGTTCATTCGGCCCCTTATATAAGGACACGCCGATGGTGCCAAATTCAATGCGCGGCGTCCCTGCCGGGCGACCCTTGACCAGATGATCATAAAGTAAAATACCGGGCAACATACCGCCCATGGTCGCCATCAACGCGCGAGTGATCGCGCGTTTTTCGTTTGTTTGCGTTAGCTGGAAGCGATGTACCTGCTGCGACAGTTCCAGTATGGCCATGGATTCAACGGCATCTGGTATCAGTAAAAAAGTCAGTTCGTCATCGGGAACTGAGACACCCTCCGGCGCGCGCCAGAAATCGAGGTCAATTGCGCCGGGCGGACAGTGAATCTGTTGTTGGTAGGTGCTCAAGAGGTCGCCCCCGCCTCCAGTGCAGCCCAGCGCTCAAACGTCTTCTCCATGTCGGCTTGCAACGTTGCCAGTTCGTCCAGTGTCTGCTGCACGGTGGCGCGATCCTGTTGGTAAAAGTCGGTCTTGGCGATGGCAGCTTCCAATGCCTGCTGCCGCTGCTCCAGTTTCTCGATAACGGCGGGCAGCTCATCCAGTTCGCGCTGTAACTTGTAAGAGAGCTTGCCCTTCTTCGCTGCGCCAGCGCCCTCAGTCGTATCATTTTGCGATGGTGCTGCAGTCGTCACTCTGAGTGCATCATTCACGGTCTGTGAACCGCGCAGCTGACCGCCGCGTGCCTCCCAATCACTGAAGCCGCCGGCTTGCTCGCTGACCACGCCGTCACCTTCCAGTACCAGCAGGCTGGTGACCACATTATCCATGAAATCGCGGTCGTGGCTAACCAGTAATACGGTGCCCTCGAAGGTCAGCAGGATTTCCTCCAGCAACTCCAGTGTCTCGATGTCCAGATCATTGGTGGGTTCATCCAGTACCAGCAGGTTGGCGGGTCGGCTGAATAGTTTCGCCAGTATGGCGCGATTTTGTTCGCCGCCGGACAGTGCTTTGACCGGGGTGCGCACGCGCTCCGGACTGAACAGGAAATCGCCAAGATAGGAAATGGCGTGACGGCGTTTGCCGTTGATCTCGATAAAATCCTGTCCACCGCAGACATTGTCGATGAGATTTTTTTGTGGCTCCAACTGGTCGCGCAATTGATCGGAGTAAGCAATTTCCAGCTTGCTGCCAAAGATGATTTTGCCGGCATCGGGCTCCAGTTGTCCCAGCAGTAATTTCACCAGCGTGGATTTCCCAGCCCCGTTGGGCCCGACGATACCAATGCGGTCGCCGCGCTGGATGATGGTGGAGACGTTTTTCAAAATCGCCTTGTCACCAAAACTTTTGTCCACGTGCTGCAGTTCGGCGACGATTTTCCCCGACTGCCCGGAGGTCTCGACGCCGAAGTTGGCAGTGCCGGTGCGCTCGCGTCGACTCTGCCGCTCATTGCGCAGTGCTTTAAGCGCGCGGACACGACCCTCGTTGCGGGTGCGCCGGGCCTTGATGCCCTGACGAATCCACACCTCTTCCTGAGCGAGTTTCTTATCGAAGAGGTCATTGGCGCGCTCCTCCGCCTCAAGTTGCTGCTCTCGATGGCGCAGAAATCCCTGATAGTCGCCGCGCCACTGCGTCAGGTGTCCCCGGTCCAGCTCGGCGATACTATTGGCAACGTTTTGTAGGAAGCGCCGATCGTGCGTGATAAGAATGATGGCGCCTGGAAAATTGGCGAGTTGCTCCTCCAACCAGCGGATTGCCGGTATGTCGAGGTGGTTGGTCGGCTCATCCAGTAACAGCAGGTCCGGTTGGCTCACCAGTGCCTGCGCGAGGGCGACTCGTCGGCGCCAGCCACCTGAGAGTTCTCCCATGCTGGCCTCTGCCGGCAGCTGTAACTGGCTGATGGTACTCTCGACCCGTTGCTGTAGCTGCCAGCCATCGGCAGCTTCCAATTGCTGCTGGACGCGCGATAAGGTGTCCATGTCACAAGATTCGTCCTGAATCAGTTTGTGGTATTCACTTAACAGGCGCCCTGCATCGGCCAGACCTGAGGCGACCACCTCGTAGACCGAGAGAGCGTCGGCCTCTGGTAGTGTCTGCTGCAGTCGGGCGATGCGAGCCCCGGGCCTGACCCAGTGCTCGCCGGAATCAGCCGTCAACTCCCCGGCTAGCACCTTGAGTAAGGTTGTCTTGCCGGTGCCATTGCGCCCCAGCAAACCCAGCTTTTCGCCGCGGGTGATACTCAGATTGACATCGTCCAGCAGGACCTGGGTACCGTATTGCAGGTGGATAGCGTCGAGACGTAATAGGGGCATGGATAACTGCACAGTCTGGTGTGGACGCGCATTCTACGCCAGCAGGCCGCGCGCTGGCCACTCCTGAGCAACCGGTATAAAGTGTATCGCATAATAGAAATGTTCTATGTCTGCGTGCCGCACAATTCATCGCTCAGGAGATAATTGTTCTGGGAGTACGCGTCCTATTGCGGCTGCCTGCTGCCACACAAGCTAATGAGGTAAGTATTGTGGTGTCCTTCGCGAGTATGAGATTCCTATTGATACAACGCAACCACTGGAAATCAAGATGATGGATTCGGGCCGCACCCACTGGCAGCGCGGTTCTATGCTGGAGAGTGAGTAATACATGGATTCGCCCCTTTGGACTCCCGTTAATAGTCGTATCGAGAATGCACGACTGTCCCATTTCATTCATTTTATCAATGAACGTTATGATGCTTGTGTTGCTGCGGATTATTTCGCGCTACAGGAATGGGCTGTCGCACAGACAGAGAGCTTCTGGTCGGCGGTCTGGGATTTCTGCGCCGTGATTGCAAGCACACGGGGAGAGGCGGTACTGGTAGATGGAAACCATTTTCCGGGTGCACGCTGGTTTCCGCAGGCGCGATTGAACTTCGCCGAGAACTTGCTGCGTTATCGAGATGATAGAGTAGCTATTGTCTCTTTGCTGGAGAACGGTGAGCGCCGCGAGTTGAGCTATGCTGAACTCTCCCGTCTCGTAGCATCCCTGGCTGTCAGCTTGCGTGCTGAGGGTGTAGTCGCCGGAGATCGCGTGGTCGGCTTTATGCCCAATATCGCTGAAGCCGTGGTTGCCATGCTCGCTACCACCAGCATTGGTGGTGTCTGGTCTTCCTGTTCGCCCGATTTTGGCGTTAATGGTGTGGTGGACCGCTTTGGCCAGATCGCGCCGAAAGTGTTGTTTGCAGCGGATGGTTATTACTATAACGGCAAGGCCTGCGACTCTTTGCAGCGATTGGCTGCTGTTGTCGAGCAAATTGGAAGCATTGAGAAAGTCGTCGTCGTGCCGCTGATGGATCGACACCCTGAGCTTGGTGGTATCGCCAACAGTATTCTGTTTGAGCATTACCTGAGTGAGTCGGACGCAGAGCTTGTGTTTGCGCAGCTGCCGTTCGATCACCCGCTTTACATCATGTACTCCTCTGGTACGACAGGTGTGCCCAAGTGCATTGTCCATGGTGCCGGTGGCACGTTGCTGCAGCACATGAAGGAACACCAACTGCTGGTCGATCTGCAGCGTGACGATGTGTTTTTTTACTTCACCACCTGTGGCTGGATGATGTGGAACTGGCTGGTATCTGGCCTGGCGACGGGCGCCACCCTGGTTCTGTATGACGGCTCGCCATTTGCTCGCGAGGGCAGTATGTTGCTGGATGCCATCGACAGTGAAGGAATCTCTGTGTTCGGTACCAGCGCCAAGTTCATCTCCACACTGGCAAAAGCCGGCCAGCAACCGATGCTCAGCCACAGGCTTGAGAAGCTTAAGACTATACTCTCAACCGGTTCGCCACTGTCACACGAAAGCTTTGAGTACGTTTATAGGGACTTCAAGCGCGATGTGTGCCTGTCGAGTATTTCAGGGGGCACCGATATTCTGTCCTGCTTTGTGGGCGGTTGCCCCATACTGCCGGTATACCTTGGCGAAATTCAGGCTCCGGGGCTTGGTATGGCAGTGGCGGTCTGGGATGACGCAGGCCAGCCAGTGTCTGCTGGCAAAGGCGAGCTGGTCTGTACCCGGCCCTTTCCCTCCTGCCCCCTTGGCTTCTGGAATGATGAGGATGGCAGCAAATTCCACGAGGCCTATTTTGATCGCTTTCCCAATGTTTGGGCGCACGGTGATTACGGCGAACTGACGGTTCATGGCGGCTATATTATCCACGGTCGTTCTGATGCCGTGCTTAACCCCGGCGGTGTGCGCATTGGTACGGCAGAGATTTATCGTCAGGTTGATCGTGTCGATGAGGTTCTGGAAAGCATTGTGATTGGCCAGCAATGGCAGGACGATGTCCGAGTCATACTATTTGTGGTCTTACGCCAGGGACTGGTGCTTGATCCCAGGTTGCGGGAGCACATTAGCCGGTCGGTACGCGATAACACCACGCCTCGGCATGTGCCCGCGAAAATCATTCAGGTAGCGGATATTCCGCGCACTATAAGCGGTAAAATTGTAGAGTTGGCGGTGCGCAACGTGGTGAATGGGCTCGCGGTCAAAAATGCCGATGCTCTGGCCAACCCCGCGGCGCTTGAACTGTTTCGTGATCTGTCTGAACTGCGCGAATAGAACGCATGTCAGCCATGGTTTTGGGTAAATTTCGGGTAGAATGCACTTCCTCATTCGTTCTCGCAGACGCCCATGATTATTACCGAACAATTACGCTACGACAAACAAGTCACCCGCTGGCTTATTTTATGTGCTGTGGTCATCTTTGCAATGATCCTGCTCGGCGGAGCGACGCGCCTCACGAATTCCGGCTTGTCTATTGTGGAATGGAAGCCACTGGTGGGTGCCATCCCGCCGCTGACCGCACAGGATTGGCAGGAGACATTCGATAAGTACAAACAGTTTCCCGAGTACCAAAAGATTAATCGTGGCATGAGTATGGATGCCTTCAAGACCATCTTTATGTATGAATACCTACATCGCCTGTTGGGGCGATTTATCGGTGTGTTGTTCGCTGTGCCGCTAATCTATTTTGCAGTGCGCGGTCGCTTGCGCCCCGGACTCGCGCCCGGGCTAGTGATGCTCTTCATTATGGGCGGACTGCAGGGACTGTTGGGCTGGTATATGGTGAAAAGCGGCCTGGTCGATATGCCGCGTGTCAGCCAATATCGCCTCGCTGCTCACATGGGTCTCGCAACCGCTATTTTTGCTTATATGGTGTGGTTAATTTTCGAGCTGATGTTTGGGCGTGAAAAACAGCCGGATACCGGCCAAAGAAAACGTGCGCGTTGGACCTTGGGCCTGGCAGCACTCGTTTATTTAATGATTCTGTCGGGGGCTCTGGTGGCGGGTACTGACGCTGGTTTTGCTTACTCAACCTGGCCGCTGATGGGTGACTCATTCATCCCGCAAGGCCTGTATGCGACGTCTCCGGCGTGGATGGCGACGTTTGAAGACATTACCACCATTCAGTTCAATCACCGTATGTTCGCCTATTTTCTGTTTGTGGTGCTGAACGTGGCCGCGTTTTTGGCCTATCGGAGCACGACGCATAAACGCGGCAAATTGGCGGCGCTGCTGGTCGCGGTCGCGTTGTTGGTGCAGGTCATCCTGGGCATAAGTACATTATTGCTGCATGTGCCTGTGGCATTAGGCACCGCGCACCAGGGAATGGCGGTGCTGCTGCTAACGGCGACTCTGTTCCTCAGCCATGTACAGTTGCGTCAGAGTAGGTTGCCGTCGGCAATCAGGTAGCGCCGTTCGCACCTCGTTCTGGTGATGGAGCTGCCAGAACGGGGGTAGTTTGTCTTCCGCCCGACGGCCCTGCACGTGATGTCGATCCGATTGGGTGAGGTTAAGTCGCACATCGCCACGACGTGTGCGACAGACCGGGCCTTCAATTTCTACTCGTTTTGACACCTGTGTGCCACGTTTGGGCTTCAGTAAGTGCCCTATGCCATTGGCACGACTACTGGCGCGTATTACTGCGGACTTCAAGGCGATTTTTTACGCTAATGAGAGCGCGCAAATCCGACTGATGTGGCTGTAGGGGAGTTGGGATTCTTCATGCCATTGGTTGAAGTTGCGCTGAATGAGTTGCAGCTTACTTTTGCTGGTTGGGTTTTCATTGACATCAACGCCGCTGTGTTGAAGACACCGGATGACATCGCCGGTAAGGATAAAAGTATCCTTGCCCATATTGCGCAACAAGCGCTGTCCTGTCATACCGCCCAATCGACTGCCGCGGATTTTCATAAGCGCGAACAGTCCAACTAAATCCTGCACGGGCCAGCGCGCGATGAACTTGCCGAAACTGCCGTGTTCACGATTTATATCGAGAATAAACTGCGCGTTAGCCTGTACGCTTAACACTTTTTGCCGATTGCGAATGATGCGTCGGTCATTGGCGAAACGATCGATTTGCTCGGGGCTGAGCATAACGATCTTCTCTGGCGGGAAGCCAAAGAAGACTTCCTCGAATTCGTCCCACTTGTGATTGACGACTCGCCATACAAAGCCCGCCTGAAAAACGCAGCGTGTCATCTGTGCGAGCCAGCGATCATCCTTGCTGCGAGCCAGGGCGGGTGCACTGCGCACCGTTGGCATGAGCCGCCCCAGCGCGGATGCTCCACCATGACGTTCACACGCCCGCTGGTAAATATGCGTGAAGAGTTCCAACTACTTGGCGTTGTGACTGCCGTCGCACATCGGTTGCGTGCCGGTCGACTTGCAACCGCAGAAGAACACCTTGGTGTTCTCAGTGGCATCGTAGCGCACGGGTGCGAAGCCGGTGTCTTTGTGCGAACCGTCGCAGAATGGCTGGGTTGCACTCATTCCGCAGGCGCACCAGAAGTAGGCTTTACCGGACTCGACTTCCACGCCAAAAGGTGTTTCGGCGGCGCGTTTGGGTTCATTCATGACGGGGTTCCTTTGCGGACCTTACTGTAGCCGATGTCGCTGATCGGTCTTGCAGTTTAGGATAAATACGTTGTCCGGTCACGGGACTTTCCGCACCGGTAGTGGCTCAGTTTGAAATGATCCCCTGCCGCAAGCAGGCTGACGGCGTCTGACGCCATATAGGGAAACTCGAATGGCATTGCCTAAAAGCCAAACCCTACTCAGTCACTTTGTAGGCGAGTAGCAGGTTGCCTGGCAGTTGCCCGAACATGGAGTAGCCCGATTGCACGTAGAGCCAGCCATCGGCTAACACCTGGCCGCTGACGTCAATGGCGCCGCCGTGTCCGTCGATACCGTTGATGGCTGCAAAAGGGTGTGCGGTTTGCGTCTGCCAGACTACCTCGCCGGTGGCGATATCGTAGGCTCGCAGCGTGCCGTCGAGGCCGGCGCTGAAGACAAGGTCAGGGGTGGCAATGGCGGCGGCTGACAAGCCGTAATAGAAGGAGCACTGATACAAATCTGCCAGCTCAGGTTGTTTGTGTGAGCGCATACTTTCGAGGCCGATGAGTGGCCGGTTTTCCTCTGCGATGTCGCAGCCTCGGGTCACTGGTTGTTCCCAAAGCAGTTTGCCAGTGGTGACATTCAGGGCGTAGAGTCCCGGCTTGGGTGTATAGCCCGAGCGGTCTCGCTCCGGGTCGGCAACCGGCACTATCAGGGAGTCACCAGACAGCGCCATACCCCAGTGGATGCCGCCGTTCGTCGTGCCGAGACTGATGCGATTGCGCCACACGACGTCGCCATTCTTGTTGAGTGTATCGGGGTCAAGTGCGAACACCTCGCCGGATTTCTGCCCGGCCAGCAGCAGTTCTGAGCCGTCGGGGCGCTGCGCAATGATAACGGATGCCCCGAAATCGAAATCGCCGCCGGCATTCTGGGGGCAGTTGGCGCCGCCATTCAGGCAGGCCGCATTCCACACGTCACCGACAGTTGCCTGAAAATGCCAGGCTAAGCCACCGCTGTCCATATTCAGCGCAATGATGGCATCTGATGTGTCTGTGGCAGGATGGCTGAGATTCTCTCCGGTGCCAAAATAGATACGATTGCGTTTTGCGTCTATCGCGGGTGTTGTCCACACGGAAGCACCTGAAGGTCCATATTGCTCCTGGCCGCTAGCGTTCAGGCCCTGCAGGGTCGCGTCTTCTGTCGCATGCCACTGCCACAGCTGCTCGCCGGTGCTGGCATCCAGTGCAATCATGCCACCGTGGGACTTGCAGCAGATATGGCTGGGGCTGCCCGCCGCCGCCACTTCAAAGGATGAGACAGGGACAAACAGTCGGTTGTCGTAATAGCTTATGGAGCCGGAAATCACTGAGGTATTGAAGAGCCGGGCAGAGTGCTGCCAGACGATTTCCAGCGTGTCGGGATCAGCGGCAAATACAGTGGCAAGCGAATCAGCAAAGACCAACATCTGCTTGCCGTTGGCAAGCGTCGCAGCGGTGATGGCCGAGCGGACACCGCCAAATACCTTGGTATGCGCCCTGACGCAGCCGCTGGTGCGATCCAGCGCATACAGATGTCCGGCTTTGTCGCCAAAGTACAGGGTGTCGCCGATGATCGCCGGCTGTGATCGCATGTCGGTCACTCTGGGAAAGGCCAGTGCCCAGGCCAGCTGCAGAGTGGCGACGTTCTGTCGATCGATACCGGCGCTGTCGGCGTCAAAGAACCTTTGGTTTTTTGTGCCGATGCCCCAATTGGTCACAAAGCGTTTGCCGTCACTGTCATCCGGTGTCTTGCACCGGTTCTGTTCGATCCAATCCTGGGTATCCGGTGCGCTGCCGGCAAGGTAGGTGGCGATGAGGAAGCGCTCCTGCTGCGCCAAATTGGTGGCCATAGGCTGCATCTTCCCGAACTCCAGCGCGACCATAATGCTTTCTTTGGAAAAGCCGGACAGGGCCTCTCGCGTCGGTGCATGCATCGCGGGATTATCGTGGCAGGAGGCGCAGTGTTGGTCGAACAGTCGTTCGCCCAAGAACTCCAGTGGAAGTTTGTCTGCATGGCGAAGGACAAAAGCTTCCACCGTTTTCATGGGGGAGTCCGTCGACAGAAGAGCCGCTGCACTCGCCAGGGCAAGCACCAGAACAATCACTAATAACGCGCAACACACCCACAGCAAATTTTTTGTCATAAGTCTGCGCCGCCGCTATCAGGGCCGCGGTCGAATGCGCAGCAGCGTTGGTACGCCGCCCTCCGACTGCCAGGTCGGAAAGTGTGAGTTGGTGGTGTAAACGGTGCCATCAGACTCGGATATCTCGACGTCGCGAGTGAAGAATCGCTGGCGCGGCATGGGATAGACCTTCCAGCGCTCGGTGGCGATGTCAAAGCTCAGCAGCGTATCGGATTGATTGCCGTTGACCCATACCACACCGCGCTCCTTGTCTACGTTCAAAGCGTAGGGGATCTCGTTGATCACCGGCAGTTGGAAGTCCCGGAATGCTCCCGACTCAGGGTCGTAGCGTACCAGCAAGGAATCCTGGAACGCCACAATCCACAATCTGCCGTCAGCATCAAAGCGCATTCTGCGCGGTCCGTGGTAGGGGAAGTCGATCATTGTGACTTCGCCACTCCCGGGGTCAATTTTGGCGAGGTCGTCGCCGTACAGTCGCGCTACCCAGACCGTGCCATCCGGAGCAATGTCGATACCGTAGGGCATGGGCAGGCCGTTCGACTCTTCATCGGGCGAGGGCAGGGGGCGATTCTCAGGGTCGATCCAGAACAGCAGGGGGAGTGATTTCAGTATCAGCCATTCCTTGAAGCTGCGCGCAGGCAAGTCGTATAAGGTGAACTCCTCGTTGCTGCGATCGAACATGGCGACCTGTGACGACAGCGCTAGAGTGAACCACACACGATCTTTGGCATCGACCCTGATGGTGTGGGGATAGAAACCTGCCGGCATGGGGTGTGATATAAACTTCTTGGTCTTCACATCGAACTCCAGCAATGCCTGCTGCATGGAGGGAGTGATGAAGATATTACCGTCCTTTTTTGAGTCTGCAAAAGAGTGGACCCCCATATAGTTATCCATCTTGGGGAATATCTTGAAGCGGTTGCCCATAATGCCGCCGAGTGTCATATCGGGATCATGCGGTACCTTGTATACGGTGTACTCGCCGTTTTTTGGGTCTAGTTCGTAGAGGCGATCAAACAGGTTGTCGCCTATGTAGACAAAGCCGTTCGGATGCAGCAGGAAATCATGCATTTGGGAGAAGCCGTCGCCGATGGGCCATTCGGTGATCTCTACTGCGGACAGATGGTCCTCCCAAAGACGTGGCGCCGGGACCGTCTGTGGATTCTCGCGCAGTTCCCGGTATTGCGTGCGCAGTAACTTTGCCAGGGGTTTGAAATCATCTTCCGGCAGGCGCGCGCCGTAGGTGTTCATGCGTGCAAAGATCTCCATCCATTGTTTCTCCGTGCGCTCGTTGCGCATGAAGATCGATGCCTGCTGGTGACAGTAGGCGCAGTTTAGCTGGAAGCGTTTTTTGAATGCCGCGTCATCACCGAAGTCCAGTTGCGACAACCAGACGTTGGACGGGTAGCTCTCCGGCAACTGCTCGGGCGTCATGGCTTGCAGCGCGACACGCTCGGGCAGTTCAGTGATTGCTACATCAACAAAGCCCTGGGCGCGAACCCGGTAGTGAGTCGGTGCCTGTGAATCTTCAAATGTTACGCTGCCGCTGGCATCAGTGAAGTGGGTGACAACAGCAGGCGCAGTATTGGTCACGCCGATGGGCGCGTAGCCATCGTCACTTATGTCGGGTGATGGCGTATCCTGTGGTGTGAGGGTGACCATGGCATTGGGCAATGGGTTGCCTTGTGAATCTGTGATGATGACCGATCCGGCCCATACGGGCATCAGCGCGAGTAGACCGATGAGCAGAGCGGTTAGTCTCATGACGCCAGTCCCCGCAGAAAAATTCACTGACAATTGGTCTTCAGCAACAGACGCTTGAATACCACTGCATTGTGATCGTTGGCATCACGCTCCGGTTCTTCGGCCAGTTCCACATTGGGAAAGCGCTTGAACAATTCGGAAATGGTCAGATATAGCTGCCGCTTGGCGAGGGCTGCACCAATGCAGAAGCGCGGCCCATAGCCGAATAAGGCATCGGGCTCGAAGACGCGCTCGACGTCAAAGCGCTCAGGGTTCTCGAAGTAGGCAGGATTGTGATCCTTCAGGTGCGGCATCATCAGGACCATGACCCCCTTGCGCAATTGCTGGCCCATGAATTCCATATCACGCGGCGCATAGCGCGCGAACCCCATCTTGGAGGCCATGCCCCAGCGACTGATTTCCGAAAACGCATTTGTGAAACTTTCAGGTGTCGCCAGGGCTTTGGCGATCTGGCTCCTGTCATTCTTTAGCAGGGCGTACACGGACCACTGCTGCGCGACCAGTGTTGTATCGGCGCCGGCCCCGATGAGCGCCAGAATCAGCGTGATGACATCGCCTTCTTCAAAACCTTCATTTTCGGCTTCAATGCGCAGCAGAGTGCTCAGGAAATCATCCTGTTGCGGAGAACTGCGGCGCTCTGCGATAATTTTTTTGATGATTTCGATGGCGCGATTACTGTCTTGTCGTGCACTTTCGCGCTTTTCGTCAGAAATCGTGGGATTCCAGGTTTCAGTGAATGTCATGATGACCTGCTTAATCTCAGGCCAGTATTTTTCCGGAATGCCTACCATGCGAGTGATAGAGATGAACGGAATGTGAAAGGCGATTTTTTCCCGGTAATCGAAAACGTCCGGGGTGCCCAGTTCGTCGAACAGTTTTTTCACTTCCGGTTCAATCCGCGCCTGGATTTTGTCGACAACGTTGCGCGAAAAAGCGGGTGCGGTCACGCGGCGCACCAGACGGTGGTGGTTGTGGTCGGCCAGCAGGCTGTGGCCGATCAGGGCGCGCTCGAAATTGCTCCACTGTTCCTCAGGCGGGCGCTTTGGTGCAAATTCCCAGTCGTAGAAGTCTGAAGAGAGCGGCTCGGTCTTCCAGCAGGTCATGATGTCGTCCATGCGCGTCATCATCCAAGCTTGCCAGGGCTCGTACCATACCAGGCGGCCGCGCTCCGCCAGCGCCAGGCATTGGGGGGCCGGATTGTCCATATACTCGGGTGAGTTGGGATTGAATACGTCTTCGATGGGCGGCAGGGTTTGTACGACTTCGATCATGGGTTTCTCCTAAACACGGCTGCACAGTTGCACGCGCGCTGTTTTCAATTGTGTAACGGCATGGTATCAACTTTTCAAAAAAGGTATACATTTGTATACTCAGGTATTTGTGATGGCAAATTTCAGATTGAGCCCGATTCTGAAATTACAGGTCTACAGCAGTATCAACTGCGTATGTATCAGCCTAAATGGGTAATGGAGTGCGCCTGTGAGCTAGTCTGCGAGGCCGGCACCACACGCAGTAGAGCTTTTTGGGACACGCCGTAAATACGTACCTGTAAAGAGGGGGCTAATCCTTTTTGTAGGCTCGCCCCACGGATGGCCGCCCCACGGATGGCCGCCCCAC
>JBDNIE010000379.1:0-46548 GCA_041688425.1 Halioglobus sp.
ATGGCGGTGGGCTAAGGATTCGAACCTTAGGAGGGGATAAACCCTCAACGGTTTTCAAGACCGCCGCTTTCGACCGCTCAGCCAGCCCACCGAAAATTGTGCTTCTTGCACTGCACTTGCAGCCAGAAGCGAGCGAGAGTATACAGCGATAAAAACAGGACACAAGAGGCGTTGCCGCTCTTGCACCCTGTCGTCTGTAACGTTCTCAGTATTACCCCGCAGCTTGCGCTGTTATGGCTTCCGGAGCAGGTCCACGAGGATCATTGCTGGCGCGCGGTACCGCACGATTGCTAGACGGTGCCGGTGGCAGTGCGACCTCACTGAACAGAGTTCTGTGAGACGTAGTGCACTCCACCACGCCCACTGGCCGCGCTTCCACCCGGGGATCATTGGTCGCTCGACCGTCCGCTGTAATTCCATCGGTGGATGGCGGCTGCACCACTGCCTCCGGAACAATACTCGGTGCAGGTGCAGGTGCAGGTGCAGGTGCAGGTACAGGTACAGGTGCAGGTACAGGGGTGGACTCTGCCCGCTGCGGAGCCGGAGTTACATCTGGTACCTCGACGCTTGGCGCGGCAGTAGTGTCCTCGCTCGATGCAGGAACCTGTGCCCAGCCGTCACCGGTATCGGCATCATCGCCAGCGTCCGACAGGCTCGCTGCGGCTTCTGGCGTCGTCGCTAAGGAATCCGGTTTGACGCTATCGATTGTAACTGCAGCGGGCGCCACAGCAGTAGTTTGAGCTGTAATAGCAGGCGAGGGTGCTGCTGCATCTGATGTACTGCGTACCTGAGGCTCAATGGTACCCTCGGCGCTGGTCTCTACGGCAGTCTCAGTGTCTGTGCCTGCTTCACTCTCGGGCTTACGACTACGGGTGCGACGCCTGCGTTGAGGCTCGGAACGTTTCACGTCATTGGGACGCTTGCGCGGTTTACTCTGGTCGCTGGATGCATCAACCGCTACCTGAGAGACTTCGTTTTCAACGCTGGTGTCTACATTTTCGTCGTTTGTCGGGGACTGACTATCCCTTCTGGGGCGTCGATTCCCATCAGCACTGCGACTTTTGCTGGTTTCGCCAGCACTGGAACGTCGAGATACGCCTCGATTTTCGTTGCTGGCTGAACTTTTCTCCTTGTCGCTGTCCACAGCGCCATTGGCGTCCTGCTCTCGGGCCGGCTGGCGTCCCTGTGACCCGCGACGACGGTTCCGATTACGGTTATTGGATGATGGTGGCCGCTGACGCTGCTCTGCTGTGGGTTCTGTAGGAGTGGCCTTGGTTTCCTTGGCCACTTCCGCGGTGGCTGTACCAAACAGTGCCGACATCAATCGGGAGAGGATACCCACTTTGGGTGCGGTTGCGGGCGCCGTTTGAGTCTCTGCTCGTCCGCTCTCAGAACTGCCGGAGGGGTGCACTTCGCTGCGAGCTGTGTCGCTGACTTTCGCAGGTATCCGATGCGCAACACCCTCGACCGCCGCCTGCTGCAAAGGAATAACGGCCGAATGGACATCGCTGATAGCATCCGTGTCTGGCACGGTAATGTCTACGGCGTAGCTGCTTTCATGCTCACCGTCTACTTCGTCATCGCGCAAGCGATTCACTTCAAAATGGGGTGTTTCCAAATTGGGATTGGGTATCACCAGTACACGCGTCTTGGTTTCCTGTTCAATTTCAGTCAGCGCGGTCCGTTTTTCGTTTAACAGGTAAGCCGCGACGTCCACAGGAACGATAGCGCGCACCTCGGCACTGCGATCCTTTATGGCTTCTTCTTCTAGCAGACGCAGTATGGAAAGCGCCAGGGACTTGGTGTCACGGATGCTGCCCTGGCCCGTACACCGTGGGCAAACGATGGCGCTGGTTTCGCCAAGTGAGGGGCGCAAGCGCTGGCGAGACATTTCTAGCAAGCCGAAGCGCGAAATACGTCCGACCTGCACACGTGCCCGATCAACCTCAAGTGCTTCGCGCACACGCGTCTCTACCGCACGTTGATTCCTGGGGGCAAGCATGTCGATAAAATCAATGACTACCAGGCCACCCATGTCACGCAGGCGCAATTGCCGCGCTATTTCATCGGCCGCCTCAAGATTGGTATTGAGCGCAGTTTCTTCGATATCGGCGCCACGGGTTGCGCGGGCAGAGTTGATGTCGATGGAGATTAACGCCTCTGTTGGATCGATAACGATGGAGCCGCCGGAGGGTAGCCGAACTTCGCGCTGAAATGCGGTTTCAATCTGGCTTTCGATCTGAAAGCGGTTAAACAGCGGGATGTTATCCTCGTACATCTGTATGCGCGAGGCGTACTTGGGCATCACCTGCGCAACAAATTCACTAGCCTGCTTGTACGCGTCCTCAGAGTCGATGAGTACCTGGCCAATGTCATCGCGCAGGTAATCACGCACGGCGCGAATGATCACGTTGCTCTCGCGAAACAGGAGATCCTTGGGTTTCGCTGTTTCTGCAGCTGTGGATATAGAGTCCCAGAGTTGCAGCAGGTAGTTCAGGTCCCACTGCAGTTCTTCAGCAGCACGGCCTACGCCGGCTGTGCGGATAATGACACCCATGCCCTCAGGGATCTCCAGCGCACCCAGCGCCTCTTTCAGGTCGGAGCGGTCTTCACCCTCAATGCGGCGAGAAATACCGCCAGCACGCGGGTTGTTGGGCATGAGCACCATATAGCGCCCGGCGAGGCTGATGAAAGTCGTCAGGGCAGCGCCCTTATTGCCGCGCTCTTCCTTGTCGACCTGGACGATAACTTCCGTCCCCTCTTTGACAATCTCCTTTATTTTAAGGCGCCCATCGCCACCGGGCTTACGGTAAAAGTACTCCCGCGCTATCTCTTTCAGAGGTAAAAATCCATGTCGTTCGGCGCCGAAATCGACGAAGGCCGCTTCGAGGCTAGGCTCTACCCGGGTGATTTTCCCTTTGTAGATACTGGCCTTCTTTTGCAGACGGGTTCGGTTTTCGATGTCGAGGTCGTATAAGCGCTGCCCATCGACCATTGCCACGCGCAACTCTTCAGGTTGAGTCGCATTGATTAACATTTTTTTCATAGTGCCTTCGCCTTGTGATGGCAGGCATGGCGGGGCAAGAGACTGGATATAAAGCTGGCGGGATGCCAGATAACAGTAGCAATTCGGTTGATAAATATAGATATTTCAACCGGTTACCGTGTACTCCAATAATCATACTGAAATTAGAATCACGGCATCTTGTTAATGTAGACCAACCAAAGTAGCGTGTGGTCATTACAACGTCAGGCGGTGAATATTGTGGTACTGCACCGGTCTTTTTGCTAGTGTCGCAGCCCCTGTGGGCGACGACGACGTTGATATTTCTTTATAACTGAATCTGTGTCCCGGCAGTGCTTGCTGCTCGGTTCATGTCATTGTCGACGGGGCGTTCAAGTGTGCGTTTTTTCGCTGACACCGTGCCTAAACGTCGACTCCATTAAGTTTGTGCGGTTGAACTGGCGGAACCGTGCGTCTCGTGCGCAGGCCCAAACTATCACCAGGGGCTTTCTCCATCACTTAACCCAGCTTCAGAACTCGGGCAAGTGCAACCACAACGGCACTATAACAGTATACAAGGATAATTGACATGATTCGTGGCGTCGGTAGTAACTAGCATGGAAGACCGGGTGGTAAGGCAAGCTTATTATCTGACGGTTGATGACGAGACCGCAGGCCAGCGACTGGACAATTATCTGATGCGTGAGCTCAAGGGCGTACCGCGCACCCGTCTTTACAGAGCCTTGCGCAAGGGCGAGGTGAGAGTGAACAAGGGGAGGGTGCGAGCAGATTATCGTTTGGCGGCGGGTGATCGGGTTCGTATTCCGCCACTCCACCAACCCGAACGTTCTGCCCCTGCAACTATACCGGGCAGGCAGATGGAGCAAATCAGTAAACAAATCATCTACGAGGACGACAATTTGTTGGCGATTAACAAACCATCCGGCCTGGCCGTGCATGGCGGCAGCGGATTGAGCTTCGGCTTGATAGAGTGCCTGCGCCAGATCCGTCCCGAGTCGCGCTACCTTGAATTAGTGCATCGCCTGGACCGCGATACCTCTGGTGTTATCCTCATCGCCAAGCGCGCGAAGACGTTGCGTGAGCTACACCGACAATTGCGGGAGAAGCATATCGACAAGCGTTATCTGGCCCTTGTTGCCGGCAAGTGGCCGAAAGCGGTGCGCGTGATCGATGCGCCTCTGGCAAAAAATGTGCTGCAGTCTGGCGAGCGCATGGTGCGCGTCAGTGGCGAGGGCAAGCGAGCAATTACAGAATTCAGAATTGTTGAGCGACTGCCCGGCGCCACACTGATTGAGGCGCGACCCATTACTGGCCGCACGCACCAGATCAGAGTGCACGCCCAGCACGCGGGATTTCCATTGCTGGGCGACGATAAGTACAACAATGACCGATCCGAAAGCTTCGCTCGTGAGATCGGGCTCAAGCGCCTGTTTTTGCATGCCGCCTCGTTACAATTTTCGCTACCCGAAAGCGCCGAACTATCGCTGCAGGCGCCTCTGGATAAAGTTCTAGAAATAATATTAGATAAGCTTCATAAATAATTGTATTTAAAAGGATACTATGGATTTAAAATGGTTCTATACGCGCAGTACATCGAGGCCCGCTGCCGCCAATAGTTCCGTCAACTTGATCAATGGCAGGCCCTCCAGGCTAGTGGGGTCATCGCCTGTCATCTTCTCAAATAGCGCAATGCCCAGCCCCTCTGCCTTAAAACTGCCAGCGCAGTCATAGGGTTGTTCGCGGCGCAGGTAATTCGCTATCTGCACGTCACTGAGAGAACGAAACTGTACAGTAAACGGTTCCACGTGGAACCGCTCGAATTTCCGGTGCAGGCATACTACCGCTACTGCGGTATAAAACTGCACTGCCTGGCCAGAGCTGTCCTGCAATTGCCGCATCGCCGTGTGGAAGTTGCCGGGCTTACCGAGGGCTTGGTCACCGACGGCCGCCACCTGGTCACTGCCGATCACCAGCGCCTCGGGATTGAGCTGCGCAACATCGCGCGCCTTTGACAGGGCCAGGCGCAGCGCGATGACCTCTGGCGCTTCTGCGTCTAGCGCGTTTTCCTCGGTGCGTGGCGCAATGCACCGAAATTCCACTTGCAGACGCGCAAGGAGAGCCCTGCGATAAAGAGACGTTGATGCGAGGATGACTTCCAATGGTGGCACCTGTTAATGGGTGGAGGGCGTGAACTGATTGTATTCTAAAGATATTTTTGACAAAGGGGCAGTGCAACCCTATGATGCGCGCCTATGGCTACAGGGACCCTTCCGAACATGCTGGATGTACGCCAGGCAGCGATGCGTGGCATCGCTCTCAGCGGCGTTCTGAAACCACAGGATCTGCAGCGTTTTCGGTCTCTTTTAGCCGACGACGAAGGGATGGTAGCGAGCGAGATCGTCTTCTCTCGTGATCAGGAACGCAGGTACCTGATGCAAGTCGCGATACAGGCCGATGTCATGGTCACATGTCAGCGATGTCTTGAGCCGGTGCAGGAGCATCTGTCCAGTGAAAGCACACTGGCTATTGTGTGGACCGATGAAGAGGGGACGCATGTCCCAAAGTATTTAGAGCCCTTAGTGGTTGATGAAGGACCTTACAGCCTTTGGGAGGTAGTGGAAGACGAGCTGATGTTAGCTATGCCTGCATTTAGCTACCACTCTAAAGACGATTGTAAGATGAAAATTGAGGCCTACTGCGACCCGGTGCAGGATGAGAATCCAGGTCAGGACAAGCCCAACCCGTTCAATGTGCTGGCGCAATTGAAGCCCGGCAGTAAGCAATAGGAGTAACAGCCATGGCTGTTCAGAAAAGTAAAAAGACTCGGTCTCGCCGCGGTATGCGACGCTCACATGATGCCTTGAGTGGGCCAACGTTGTCAGTTGATCAAACGTCGGGCGAAACTCACCTGCGGCATCATGTGACTGCAGACGGCTTTTACCGGGGCAAGAAAGTGGTCGAAACCGGCCGCGAAGACTGAGTACCCTGGTGCCAGGGAAGCCTGTCGAATTTGGTTCACTCGATACAGGTCGTTTATCCACGCAGCGAAGACTTGTTCTTCGCTGACGCTCTCTCGATCTTCGATGTGAGCGCTGACCACACCTCCGATAACATTCCTTTTTACTTGCAGGCCATTCCTCTTGTTCGTCGTTGCGTGCCGACGGCAGAGCGAGAATGCACAGATTCCCTCAGCAGTTACTGGACGACCCAAACCCTGTCGGCAGACTGCCTGTGTAATTCTGCCTATTGGACGCGGACGTAATAAATGATGCCCGATAACACGATAGCATTTGTTTTTCCCGGACAAGGATCGCAACAGGTTGGTATGTTGGCCGCGGCCCATGAAAGGTTTACCGCGGTGCGAGATACGTTTACTGAAGCCTCCGAAGCTCTCGGTTACGACGTATGGGCACTGATTCAAGCAGGACCTCAGGAGGCTCTGAACCTGACGGAAACGACGCAGCCGGTGTTGCTAGCGTCCAGTATTGCGCTGTGGCGGGCGTGGCAGTCCGAAAGTGACGTTATACCGAGTATTTTAGCCGGCCATAGCCTCGGGGAATTCTCTGCTTTGGTCTGTGCTGGCGTGTTGGACTTCTCGGATGCGGTAAAACTGGTAAGAAAACGCGGAGAATTTATGCAATCTGCGGTGCCCGTCGGATTGGGCTCGATGGCAGCCATTATTGGTTTGGAAGACGCTGAAATAGACCAGATTTGCAAAACTATTACGGAAGATAACGAAGGTCTCGTTTCTGCCGTTAACTATAATTCCCCAGGACAGGTGGTGATTGCAGGCCACACATCAACCGTTGATATCGCTATCACTGCATTAAAGGAAGCCGGCGCAAAACGGGCGCTGCCGTTGCCTGTCAGCGCGCCATTCCACACCGCGTTGATGAAGCCTGCGGGTGAAGAATTGGCCAACATTCTAGCCAGCATCACGCTTTCTGCGCCGCAAATACCTGTAGTGCATAACGTCACCGCTCGAACCGAAAGCGATCCTGAAAAAATACGCCAGGTATTGGTCGAGCAGATATATAGCCCCGTGCGGTGGACAGATTGCATACGCCACATCATTGCGAGCGGAGCGGATAAAATAGTTGAATGTGGTCCCGGCAAGGTGCTCAGTGGATTGAATAAACGTATCGATAGAACATTACAAAGTTATTCACTTGAAGAACCTGCGCAGCTGATAGAGTCAGTATCTGAACTAAAGTAAGCAGTAAGTCGGAGATTCACTATGGCTGCAGAACCGAAAGTGGCGCTTGTTACCGGCGCTAGCCGAGGGATTGGCAAAGCGATCGCAGAAGCGCTGGCAGCGCAAGGGCATATCGTGGTTGGCACCGCGACCAGCGAAGACGGCGCCAAGGCAATTTCTTCATATCTTACACAG
Organism: Halioglobus sp.; assembly: GCA_041688425.1. Classification (GTDB taxonomy): domain Bacteria; phylum Pseudomonadota; class Gammaproteobacteria; order Pseudomonadales; family Halieaceae; genus Marimicrobium. The sequence goes on from JBDNIE010000379.1 coordinate 7,416, forward strand.
GGGAATTTCTCCGGTAGGGGTATGATGTTGAACGTCGCGGATAAGGCCAGTGTTGCAGACGTGGTGAAGGCGATTGCAGCGCAGTATGGCGCACCTTTGATAGTGGTGAACAACGCGGGCATAACCAAAGATAATCTCCTGATGCGCATGAAAGACGAAGAGTGGCAAGACGTCATCGATACCAACCTCAGCTCGCTATATCACGTCAGCAAAGCATGCTTGCGAGGTATGACCAAGGCGCGCTGGGGTCGGATTGTGAACATTACTTCTGTAGTAGGCTCTATGGGCAACGCAGGCCAGAGCAACTACGCCGCAAGCAAAGCCGGGGCCGAGGGGTTTACGCGCGCGCTGGCAAGGGAACTCGGTTCACGGGCCGTAACCGTAAACTGTGTGGCGCCTGGATTTATCGACACGGATATGACGCAAAAGTTAGCTGAAGAGCAACGGGATTTGTTGCTGCAACAAATACCCTTGGGCCGACTGGGTGTTCCCGCAGAAATCGCAGCTCTCGTGGGTTTTCTGTGCAGCGATAATGCGAGCTATATTACGGGAGAAACTGTGCATATAAATGGCGGCATGCATATGGCTTAAATGCATGAAAAATATAGATTAACTTCCGCGCATTGGAGTGCATCAAAAAAAATTTATTACTCGCCGGAAAAACAGAGTAAACTGCGCGCACAGGTCGTTTAATAGAGTACAAATTCAGTACTAAAAACCTCAGGAGTAGCAAATAAAATGAGCAGCATTGAAGAACGCGTTAAGAAGATCGTAGCGGAACAACTTGGCGTCAAAGAAGAGGAAGTGCAAACCGGAGCATCCTTTGTGGAAGATTTGGGCGCAGACTCACTGGATACAGTCGAGCTGGTCATGGCACTCGAAGAAGAATTCGAAACGGAAATTCCCGACGAAGAGGCCGAGAAAATTACAACGGTAGCCTTGGCGATTGAGTACATCAATAGCAATCTCGCCTGATCAATCTATTCGAATCGAGAAGCCGTTTCTATTCCAATAGAGCGGCTTTTCTTTTTTAGATTGGCATGGCACACGCACTGTAGGAGTTAGTTTTTTGATTGGCAGAAGAGTTGTCGTAACTGGCCTGGGGATGGTGACTCCGGTGGGTCTGACGGTAAACGAAACCTGGGATAATATCCTGGCGGGAAGAAGTGGTGCCGCCATGATCGAAAGCTTCGATGTATCTGCCTACTCGACCCAGTTTAGCGCCAGTGTTAAAAACTTCGATGTCTCACAATACCTATCGGTTAAAGAATCGCGCAAGCAGGATGTGTTTGTGCAGTACGGTATGGTCGCGGGCATTCAGGCGATGGAAGACAGTGGGCTGGAAGTAACAGAAGAGAACGCAGCGCGCGTCGGATGCTCCATCGGTTCAGGTATCGGCGGTATCGGGCAAATCGAAAAGAACACAGAGATTATCAGAGAGTTTGGCCCGCGAAAAATTTCGCCGTTTTTTGTGCCCGGTTCCATTATTAATATGATATCCGGAAATCTCTCGGTGAAATATAATCTGCGGGGTCCGAACCTTGCCGTGGTGACTGCCTGTACAACGGGCACACACAACATAGGATTGGGAGCCCGGCTGATCGCGCTGGGCGATGCGGACGCGATGCTCGTCGGCGGCGCTGAGATGGCCACGACGCCAGTAGGTCTGGGCGGTTTTGCAGCTGCTCGTGCACTCTCAACGCGCAATCATGAGCCAACCAAAGCATCCAGACCGTGGGACAAAGACCGCGATGGATTTGTACTCGGAGATGGCGCCGGTGTCATCATGTTAGAGGAGTACGAGTCAGCTAAAGCGCGCGGCGCCAAAATTTATGCGGAGCTTTGCGGCTTTGGTATGAGCGGTGACGCCTATCACATGACGCTGCCGCCGGAAGATGGCAGGGGTGCGGCCGACTCAATGCGCAATGCAATAAGGGATGCCGGAATTGCACTGGATCAGATCCACTATATCAATGCGCATGGTACCTCTACTCACGCTGGCGACCTTGCTGAAACACGAGCAATAGAATCCGTTCTTGGCAACGCTGCAGCGCAAGTGGCGGTGAGTTCAACGAAATCCATGATAGGCCATCTATTGGGTGCGGCGGGAGCGGTAGAGGCTATCTTCGCGATACTTGCCCTGCGTGACCAGGTCGCGCCACCGACCATCAATCTGGATAATCCGGATGTGGGATGCAATCTAAACTACGTCCCCAATATCGCCCAGGAACGCAAAATTCACAGTGTTCTTTCAAATTCCTTTGGTTTTGGCGGAACCAACGGTTCGCTACTGTTTAGTACACCGGACTAACGCTTCCCCCGGTGTCCCAGCAAACCCTGACTTGGCTTGACGGCACCCGAATCCTTGCATTGCCACTGCCCGACCGCGCCACCGATTTTGGCGACGGCGTGTTTGAAACGCTGTTATTGCTGCGCCGCAAACCGCTGCTTCTGGAGCTCCATCTTGAGCGTCTGCAGCAAGGTCTGCTGGTATTGTCATTGCCAGATTGTCTGGCTCAGGTTCGACAACAAATCGCGTTGGTAGCGTCGCAGCTTGACGAAGAATGGGTCTGGACGGCAATACGCGTTAGCGTCATCAGAAGTCCGGGACCACGTGGCTATGCGCCAGTCAACAGCCCGTATGCTCGCATTCTTATCAGTGCCAGTCTGATCAACCGCGATTGCGCTACTCTATCTGCTGCCGCAACAATGAGTATCGCGAATATACGCTTAGCGACACAGCCAGCACTTGCCGGTATTAAACACTTGAATCGACTTGAGCAAGTACTGGCGGCCGCGCAGGCGCAGTCGGAACATATGGATGAGTGTGTTGTGCTAGATCAAGCGGGTGATCCTGTATCAGTTATTGCCGGAAATTTATTTCTGGTCAGGCGGGGTGAAATACTGACGCCAACGCTGGTTGACTGCGGAATAGCGGGCACCCGCCGCACGCAAATCATGAAATGCTGGGGACCGGCTATCGGGTTCGCGGTGCGTGAGACGAAGCTGACACTTGCCGACTTAATGGATGCAGAGGAAGTGTTTTATAGCAACAGTCTTCAGGCGGTAAGACCGGTGCAGCGAATCAATGACCGAACCTGGGATACGCATACCGTGTGCGAGGCACTTTTCCGACAATTTTTGGACGACATAGAATGAAGCAGAAGCTTGTCGTATTGATTCTTGCTGTTGCCACCGTCATCGCTTTCGCTATCGGGGAATTGCGGCAGCGATGGGCAGCCCCGTTAGTGATTCCTGAAAATGGATTTACACTGGTTGTTGCGCCGGGCGATTCGTTGCGAGCAGCCGCTGCAAACCTGCATCGCGCAGGCGTGCTAGTGCATCCCCGACTGCTAACACTCTATGGCAGGTATACCGGCCTGGACCAGCAAATCAAACAGGGGGAGTATCTTCTGCCAGAAAACGCCACTGCTCAATCGGTGCTGATGCAACTTCATCGGGGTGATGTAATCAAGTACCAGGTGACCCTGCCCGAGGGTATTACGCTGGCGATGGCCCTGAACATTCTTGCGCAACAAGAGCATTTAGAAAGTATTTTGGAGGGCCCGGAAGATGCAAAAATTCTTGAGCTCATACAGCCCGAATCCCACCCTGAGGGGCTTTTCTTTCCCGATACATATCGCTATCACCGTAACGATACCGATTTCAGTATTTTGCAGCGAGCACATGCCGCCATGCTGGAAATACTCGATGAGCAGTGGCGCGAGCGCGCTTTCCCTTTACCCTATGAAACGCCGTATGAAGCGTTGATTATGGCCTCCATTATCGAACGTGAGACAGGTCTGGTTGAGGAGCGAGAGACGATATCGGGTGTATTTTTCAGGCGATTGGAAAAGGGCATGTTGCTGCAGACTGATCCCACTGTGATTTATGGGTTGGGCCCGAGTTTTGATGGCAACCTGCGACGAATTCACCTCAAGCAAGACGATAACCCCTACAACACGTACCGTCTCCCGGGTCTGCCGCCAACCCCTATAGCGCTTCCTGGTCGGGCAGCCATTCATGCGGCGCTGAATCCACTCGAGGGGAGTACGCTGTATTTCGTAGCACGAGGCGATGGCGGCCATGTATTCAGCGATACACTAGTCGAGCACAATAAAGCCGTGCGTCAATACCAGCTTCAGCGCAAGGAAAATTATCGATCCGCACCGGAGGCTTCGCGATAGCATGACGACCAGAGGTTTTTTTATTACCCTGGAAGGCGGGGAGGGCGTGGGGAAATCCACTAACTTGACTTTCCTGAAAGATTTTCTGGTGGAGAAAGGCGTGGATGTGGTGCTCACCAGAGAACCAGGTGGTACGCGACTAGGGGAGGACATCAGGGAGCTTTTGCTGCGAATCAGAGACGAACCCGTGCACGCGCTGGCAGAGCTTCTGTTGATGTTCGCGGCGCGTGCGCAACATATTGATGAGGTCATAGAGCCCTCGCTTAAGTCGGGGAAATGGGTGCTCTGCGATCGATTTACAGATGCGACCTACGCATACCAATGCGGCGGTAGAGGTGTCCATCACGGTACGATTAGCCAGCTTGAAGATCTGGTGCAAAACGCATTGCGCCCCGACTTTACGCTTTTACTGGATATGGCCGTAGATACAGGGCTCTCGCGGGCAAGATCTCGCGGCGATCTGGACCGCTTCGAGCAAGAAACGATAGAGTTTTTCGAGCGCGTCCGTTCGAACTATTTACAACAAGCACAGGATAATATCGCACGCTACAGAGTTATTGACGCTAGTCTTTCACTGGCCACCGTACAGAACAAAGTTGCAGCGTTCGGAGAGGAAGTTCTCTCCCTTTGGGCGCAGCGGAATCCTGAATCATGAGTGTGCCAAGTGCAATAGCTGCAGTCAGTGCGCCGTTGCCGTGGCATGAGCGGGAATGGACTCTGCTCAACCGTCAGTTAGCACAGGAGCAATTGCCGCATGCTCTGCTATTGGTTGGCAGGCCCTTTACTGGAAAGTCTCAGTTGGCGCTCTCACTGGCGCGGCGCCTGCTCTGCGCGCACAGCGAGGGGTCGCTGAATTGCGGACAGTGCCATGCCTGTGAACTGAGTGCCAGCGGCGCACACGGAGACTTTCGCTGGGTGACACCCGTGGAGAAGAGCCGGGTGATAAAAGTGGACCAGATTCGCGATCTTGTGCGCTTCTCCAACACAACAGCGGGTTTTGGGCAGTGTAAAGTCGTGGTGCTCACCCCGGCGGACGCTATGAATGTTAATGCCTTCAACGCCTTGTTGAAGTCCCTGGAAGAACCCGCTGCGGATACCTATTTCATTTTGGTCTGTGATTATCTGTACGGAGTTCCTGCGACGATTCGATCTCGCTGTCACATACTGAGGCTCGGTACCCCTGACACGGAGGCTTCACTGAATTGGCTGAACGACTTAACCGGGCAGGCCGATCGGAGCCGGGAGCTAATACTGTTGAGCGATGGCCTGCCCCTGCTGGCGAAAAAAATGTATCAGGATGGTGCTGATGAAAATCTCATCCAGCGAAAAAATGCACTGGAAGCGCTTCTGGCGCACCACATCACTGTGCAGCAGGCATGCGCCCTGTGGAGCGAGATAGATACGGAAACATTTCTCAAAAACATCACGGGGGACTTGCAGAGGCTGTTGGGTTCGCTGACACTGGGAGGGTTGCGATCCCATCAGGCGCGCGTCTTGTTCACGCTATTGGGTGAGACAACGCAGCTAATGCGGGCTGTGAGCGCCGGAGCGAACCCTAACAAAAATTTGATGATAGAAGCCCTTATGTCAAAGGTTCACAGAAGTTCGGGCGATAACCACCACGGTGATACGCTTGAAAAGCGAGCGGGGGATACGGGTTTATGAGCGATACCAAACCAAACAGCCGAAACGGCATACTGTCGCTGACTATAAAAGACAAAGCAGTGCTGTATTCAGCCTATATGCCGTTCCTCGATAATGGAGGGCTTTTTGTACCCACCAATAAAGCCTACGACATCGGCGATGAAGTATTCATGTTGCTCACCCTGATGGACGAGTCCGAAAAAATTCCCATTTCCGGAAAGGTCGTCTGGGTGACACCGCGCGGCGCGCAGGGCAATCGCACCGCCGGAATTGGCGTCCAGTTCAGCGAACAGGATGCCGCAGCAAATGCCAAGATCGAAAATCATCTCGCCGGCTCACTCACCTCCGATAGACCCACGCATACAATGTGATAGTCGGTGCTTTAAGCTTACCGGAAGAACGCAGGCGTCAAAGCGAGTAGAGATTGAAGGGACCGTTTGAGCCCATGGAGAGCACGCTCCTGTTTATGGCCATCCCTGGGGCGAGCCTACCGGGATGTATTTACGGCGTGTCCCGAAAAGCTCTACTCGGTTTGGCGCCGATACCGCGGCTCAAGGCACTGCCATCGGATCCGTTTTCGTAATGTCTGCAGGTTTCTGTAAACTAACCCGTTATATAAACTGCGCTTCTATTCAAATACCTAATAAGCTGCCTGTATGTCAGATTCATCAGATTTTCTGGTCGGTGTTGTTGAGGGCTTCTACGGGCGCGCTTGGCCATTAGAAACGCGCTTGGCCTATGCCGACTACCTCGCCGATATGGGACTCGATACCTATCTTTACTGTCCCAAGAGTGACCCATACCTGCGCGGTCGTTGGGAGGATGATTGGCCCGCAGCGCAATGGCAGGAACTCGTGCTTCTCTCCAAAACGTATAGGCAGCGCGGTCTCAACTGGGGGGTTGGACTGTCCCCGGTCGAACTTTATCGGGACTATGGGCCAGCGCAGCGCGAGGCGTTGAAGCGTAAAGTTCAGCGTTTGAGTGAGCTGAACGCCCCCTTCATGGCAATCCTGTTCGATGACATGCCCGGGGACCTGGACGCGCTTGCAACCCGGCAAGCTGAGATCGTAGCGGATATCCAGGAGTGGCTGCCTGGGGTGCATTTGCTGGTCTGCCCGACCTATTATTCGTTCGACCCGGTATTGGAGCAGTTTTTTGGTCAGATGCCGACAGATTATTGGCCGCAACTGGGCCGGGAACTGCCCGTTGAGGCTGCCATTTTCTGGACCGGGAACACTGTGTGCTCGGAGTCTATCGAGGTCTGTGATGCCGAAGCCATTGTGCATCAGCTGGGTCGCCGCATTATCCTGTGGGACAACTATCCGGTGAATGATGGCGCCAAGCGCAGTAATTTTCTCTATACCAGCAAGCTGTCGGGTCGCTCGCCCGCGTTGCGACCGCTACTGAGCGGGCATCTGTGTAATCCGATGAATCAGGGGTTGCTATCCTTGCCAGCTCTGTGCGGGCTGGCAGATCTTTACGGTAACGGCGGTCTCGACGACTCGGCATTGCGTCGTATTCTTGGCCCACTCACCTGGGAAAGGTTGTCTCTGGACAAAGAACTTTTTCAAAATCAGGGACTTCCCGGTTTGGGAGAACAGGTCAGGCAACAGCTGGCAGCAGAGTATGCCTGCTTACCCGGAACTGCAGCGGCAGAGGTGGCGCAGTGGCTGCGCGGTGAATACGCCTTCGATCCCGCCTGCCTGACCGTATAAACCGCGTTCACCCGAAAAGAACCCCTTGCGGCCAACCTTTACAGAAAAGTGCACAGGCCATTTTCTTGCCGTGAGGGTCCCGTGCCGATGGTTGAACAGATGTCTTCTTTATGGCAGAATCTGCGCGCTTAAAGCGACCTGACGATTGTTGGCCGCGGTGTATGAAAAAACACCTCTAATCAATACGTTAACTAGCGATTATCTCGTTATTTCTATCTAGTTAACGGATGTTTTTCAAGCGGAAGTGGCGAAATTGGTATACGCGCTGGATTTAGGTTCCAGTACCGCAAGGTGTGAGAGTTCGAGTCTCTCCTTCCGCACCAAATTTTAAGGCTATCCATCACCCGTGTTAGATGCGGTTGATCAGGAGCCGGTGTGCAGGCGCCAAAGGCGCCTCATGGCAATTGACGTATTAAGGAAAGACTATGCGGGTATCTATCGAAACAACCTCCAACCTGGAGCGTCGGTTGACTGTGGGCGTGCCCGCAGAACGTGTGGATGTGGAGGTTGATAGCCGTCTGCAAAAAGCGTCCCAGAACGTTCGGCTTCCCGGATTCCGACCGGGAAAGGTTCCTATGAAAGTGATGCGTCAGCGTTTTGGAGCGGGCATTCGACAGGAAGTGCTCGGAGAAGTCGTAAACCAGACGTTCAGAGAAGCTGTGATTCAGGAAAAGCTGCGGCCCGCGGGTCAGCCCAGCATCGAACCAAAGAGCCTGGAACAGGGTAAAGAGCTGCAGTACGTGGCAACTTTTGAGGTGTTCCCGGAGGTCGAACTGGCCGAGATGAAAGATTTCCCCGTAGAACGGCCTCAGGCCGAGGTCAAGGGAGAAGACGTCGATAAGATGATTGAAGTTTTTCGCAAGCAACATGGCACTTGGGAAGACGCAGAGCGGGCCGCTGCGCTCAATGACAAGGTTACCATTGACTACACAGGCACTCGTGATGGTGAGGAGTTTGCGGGCGGCAGTGCAAAGGGCAGTGATCTGGAATTGGGCTCAGGCCGTATGATTCCAGGATTCGAAGATGGTTTGGTTGGTTTGTCGGCCGGTGAAGATCGCGTGCTTAAATTGAGTTTCCCTGAAGATTATCACAACGAAGATCTGAAAGGCGCGGCCGTAGAGTTCAGCGTGATATTGAACAGAGTTCAACAGGCTGTCCCTGCAGCTCTGAACGAAGAACTGTTCGGTAAATATGGTGTGGAAGAGGGCGGTGAGGAGCAGTTTCGTAAAGAAGTTGCCGATAACATGGCACGCGAATTGAAGAACGCCGTCGAAGCAAAAGTTAAACAGCAGGTTATGGACGCAGTGCTCGAGGCCCATGCTGCGTTGGAAATTCCGAAATCGTTATTGGACCAGGAAATTCAGGCCATGCGTAACCAGATGTTGCAGCAATACGGAGGCCTGAACAATCAGGATCTGGACCTGAAATCGTTGTTGCCAGATGATATGTTCGCAGAAAATGCGGAACGCAGGGTTAAATTAGGCTTGGTACTGGCAGAGTTTATTGAAAAGCACGAACTGAAGGCGGATAGCCAGAAAATCCGTGAAACCATCGAAGAGATGGCTTCAACTTACGATAATCCGCAAGAAGTGGTTGACTACTACTATTCCAATCAGCAGCAACTTTCGGCAGTGCAATCAAAAGTATTGGAAGATCAGGTGGTTGAAAATCTGCTTGCGAGGGCCCATGTAACAGTGAAGGAATGCGGCTATCACGACGCTATTAATCGGTAGCGGGCTGGAGTTAGTCTACATTTCGGGGCGGTGTATTGTCATCGGCCTGATCAGAACTTAATGCAACCTGGAGATAGCGTGCATGCCATTTCATTCAGACCGACAAGATAGGCACCAAGTTAATAACCTGGGCCTTATACCCATGGTCGTGGAGCAGACTGCTCGAGGCGAGCGCTCTTACGATATTTATTCGAGGCTGCTGAAGGAGCGCGTCATTTTCGCCGTCGGCCCGGTTGAGGACTACATGGCAAATCTGATCGTCGCACAGCTATTGTTTCTTGAATCAGAGAATCCGGACAAGGACATTCACCTTTACATCAACTCTCCCGGCGGTTCAGTAACGGCGGGCTTATCGATTTATGACACCATGCAATTTATAAAGCCCGATGTCAGTACCATGTGCATTGGGCAGGCAGCGTCCATGGGTGCATTCCTTTTGTGTGGTGGAGCCCACGGTAAACGTTTCTGCCTACCCAACGCACGGACAATGATACATCAGCCTAGTGGTGGCGCTCAGGGTCAGGCCACGGATATAGATATACAGGCCAAAGAGATACTGATTATTCGTCAACGACTCAATCAACTGATGGCGGAACATACCGGGCAGACCCTTGAGAATATCGAGCGCGACACAGAGCGTGACCGCTTTATGAACGCAGAACAGAGCAAGGAATACGGACTCATCGACGAGGTTGTCAACAGCCGCGCAAGTACCAGCGTAGCTGTGGAGAATAAGTCTAAATAACGTGATTTAGTTCCTTGGGGGACTTGCAAATAGCCTCAAAAAACTTCATCGTAGAATTGTCCGATGGCATATCTGATGGCATAACAGGCACATTTTAAGGAACAGGAAGGTTGGATGACCGATAAAACCACTAAACTGGGTGACGATGGCAGCAAACTGCTGTATTGCTCCTTCTGTGGCAAAAGCCAACATGAGGTCCGCAAATTGATTGCGGGCCCCTCAGTATTTATTTGTGATGAGTGCGTTGATCTTTGCAACGATATCATTCGCGAAGAGGTGCAAGAAAGTAATGCGGGTGCCAAGGCGGACCATCTGCCAGTGCCACATGAAATCAAAGCGATTCTGGATGAATATGTGATCGGTCAGAATCGCGCAAAAAAAGTGTTGGCGGTTGCCGTTTACAACCACTATAAGCGCCTGCGTCATAGCAAAAGCCGTGAAGACGTTGAGCTCGGTAAGAGCAACATTCTTCTTGTGGGCCCCACGGGCAGTGGCAAGACTCTGCTGGCGGAAACGCTGGCGCGCCTTCTGGACGTCCCTTTTACTATTGCCGATGCAACAACGCTTACTGAGGCCGGTTATGTCGGAGAAGATGTTGAAAACATCATCCAGAAATTGTTGCAAAAATGTGACTACGACGTTGAGAAAGCTCAGGTCGGTATTGTGTACATCGATGAGATCGACAAGATTTCGCGTAAATCCGATAACCCATCTATAACGCGCGATGTCTCTGGAGAGGGTGTACAACAGGCCCTGCTCAAATTGATAGAAGGTACCATCGCGTCAGTGCCGCCCCAGGGTGGTCGCAAACATCCTCAGCAGGAATTTCTGCAGGTTGATACCTCCAACATCCTTTTCATTTGTGGTGGCGCTTTCGCCGGACTGGAAAAGGTAATCCGCAATCGCTCCGAGAAGGGCGGCATAGGGTTTGGGGCGGAAGTAAAGAGTAAGGACGAAAAACGCAATGTCGGCGAACTGCTGTCTCAGTTGGAGCCGGAGGACTTAGTCCATTACGGTCTGATTCCTGAGTTTGTGGGTCGTCTGCCCGTTATTGCAACACTCGAAGAATTGGATGTGGAAGCGTTGGTGCAAATACTAACAGAGCCCAAGAACTCACTGACCAAGCAATACAGCAAGTTGTTTGAAATGGAGGGCGTAGAAGTAGACTTCAGGGAAGACGGCCTTCGCGCGATTGCAGAGAAGGGCATGGAGCGCAAGACTGGCGCACGCGGATTGAGATCAATTCTGGAAGGTGTTCTGCTTGACTCGATGTATAACATTCCCTCGCTGAAGAATGTGAGCAAGGTTGTGATCGACGAGTCAGTGATTCTCGGCGACTCTGAGCCTTTACTAGTGTACCAGAACAGCGAGCCAGCAGCGCGAGCAGCGTCTACTGAAGATTAGTAGCCGGCTACCAACACCGCAAAACTGCCTGGCAGAGGGAGGCTTCGTTAGCGTCTTTGCGCTTGTTTTTCTAAATAGTGTCCCCATCTATCTACTTTTCAGCGTTTCATTTCATCAAACCCGGAGATTTGTATGGGTTCGTCCTCTGTCATCATTTTGCCATTATTGCCGCTCAGGGATGTCGTGGTGTATCCACACATGGTTCTCCCGCTTTTTGTGGGCCGCGAGCGCTCCATCGAAGCCCTGGAAGATGCGATGGGCAACGACAAGCAGGTCTTGCTGGTAGCTCAAAGAAATGCAACTGACGACAACCCCGCGGCCGATGGCATTTACCAAGTAGGAACCGTTTCTAACATCCTACAACTACTCAAGCTTCCAGACGGGACCATCAAGGTATTGGTGGAGGGGAGTTATCGTGCAGCGGTGGACAGTGTCAACGACGAGGGAGCGTTCGGTATTGCCGAAGTGCGGGAGATTCTTAGCGAAGAGATTCCCGAGCGAGACGTAGAGCCGCTGCTTCGCACCACAATTGCACAGTTCGAAAAGTATGTAAATCTCAGCAAGAAAGTACCCGCTGAAGTGTTGACGTCATTGACGGGTATCGACGATCCAGGCCGTTTGGCCGATACGATCGCTGCACACATGAGCGTTCCTCTGGAGGAGAAACAACACATTCTCGAGATATCGGGAATTCGAGCGCGGCTGGAACATCTGATGGGCTTAATGGATGCTGAGATTGATTTGTTTCAGGTCGAAAAACGTATCCGCGGCCGAGTCAAGAAACAGATGGAAAAGAGCCAGCGAGAGTACTATCTCAATGAGCAGATGAAAGCGATCCAACGAGAATTGGGCGATATGGATGAAGCGCCCAACGAACTGGATGAACTGCAATCACGGATTGATAAAGCCAAAATGCCACAGGAGGCTAAGGATAAAGCTCAATCGGAACTCAGCAAGCTTAAAATGATGTCTCCTATGTCAGCTGAGGCGTCGGTCGTACGAACCTATATCGATTGGATGGTCAGCGTACCGTGGAGCAAGCGCAGTAAAGTCAAACATGACCTCAAACACGCCGCCGCAATATTGGACGAGGATCATTATGGCCTCGATGAAGTTAAGGACCGTATTATCGAATACCTCGCGGTGCAAAAAAGAGTGCGCAAGGTTAAGGGCCCTGTACTTTGTCTGGTAGGCCCGCCGGGGGTTGGTAAGACATCGCTGGGAGAATCACTGGCACGAGCAACCAATCGAAAGTTTGTGCGAATGGCGCTAGGTGGTGTTCGCGACGAGGCCGAAATTCGGGGTCATAGACGGACCTATATCGGTTCAATGCCAGGAAAACTTTTACAGAAAATGTCCAAAGCGGGCGTAAAGAACCCGCTTTTCCTGCTCGACGAGATCGACAAAATGGGCATGGATCACCGTGGAGATCCAGCCTCTGCAATGCTGGAAGTACTCGATCCTGAGCAGAACCACGCCTTTAACGATCACTATCTGGAGGTGGACTACGACCTGTCAGACGTCATGTTCATCTGCACTTCCAATACGATGAACATTCCGGCGGCGCTTCTCGACAGGATGGAGGTCATTCGCATTCCGGGCTATACGGAAGATGAAAAGCTGAATATTGCCGAGCGCTATCTGATTCCGAAACAGATCAAACTCAATGGTCTCAAGGAGGATGAATTATCGTTCGCCCAGGAGACGGTGACCGATGTCATTCGCTATTACACGCGAGAAGCCGGGGTGCGCTCGCTGGAGCGTGAGATTGCCAAGATGTGCCGCAAGACAGTCAAGGCGTTGGTAATGGGCGAAATCACGGTGGGCACAACGATTGTCCCTGAAATGTTGCCCGATTTACTTGGCGTCAGAAAGTATAACTATGGCATCGCGGAAGAAACCAACCAAGTAGGACAGGTGACCGGTTTAGCCTGGACATCGGTTGGAGGGGAGCTGTTGACCATTGAAGCTGTTGCTGTCCCCGGCAAGGGGCGTCATGTACAAACCGGCTCGCTTGGCGATGTGATGCAAGAGTCGATACAAGCGGCAACGACAGTCGTTCGCAGTCGCGCGCAAAAGCTGGGAATAACCTCTAATTTCCATGAGAATCATGACGTACATATCCATGTCCCTGAGGGCGCCACGCCCAAAGACGGGCCCAGCGCCGGTGTGGCGATGTGCACCGCACTTGTCTCAGTGCTGACCAACATTGCGGTGAGATCAGATGTTGCTATGACCGGCGAAATCACGCTCCGTGGAGAGGTTTTACCTATCGGAGGTTTGAAAGAAAAACTTCTGGCGGCTCGCAGAGGAGGAATCAAGACGGTGATTATTCCCAAAGAGAACGAGCGCGACCTGAAAGAAGTGCCTGCGAATATAAAAGAGCATCTGGAGATATGTCCTGTAAAGTGGATCGATGAAGTGCTCGCGATTGCGCTTGAGTCAATGCCAGAAGCTTTGAGTGACGAAGAGTTCCTCGCAGATGCGTTGGCAACCAGTGCTGATGGCAAAGCAGATGAAAAAAATCGTATAAATACGCATTAACGTGTGCCAAGAATATTGACCAGCATTCCTGCTCTGGTATACAGTCTTTCACCTGCCTGAGCGACTTTTTTTAGCGTTGGCAGGGACACTGGAAATCTTCCAGCTTTTACGGGAGATTTGGAGCCAAGACCATATTAATAATCGTGCTCCGTGTTACTTAGGGGTACCATACTACTTCCGCAGCGATAACTCCGAGGGGATAATTGTGAATAAAACTGAACTGATTGACGCGATTGCAACTGCAGCAGATTTGCCTAAAGCTTCTGCAGGGCGAGCATTAGATGCTGTACTTGATAGCATTACCAACGAATTGAAAATGGAGGAACAGGTTGCATTAGTGGGCTTCGGTACGTTTTCTGTCAAACACCGTAACGCTCGCAGTGGTCGTAATCCGCAGACAGGCGCTACCATTGAGATTAAGGCTTCCAAGGTTGCTAGTTTCAAAGCCGGGAAAGCGTTAAAAGACTCTGTTAATTCCTGACTCGAACAGGGCTAACGCGTAACTCACGGGTTACGCAGCATGCTGGGCTTGTCTGACAGGTCTGGCGAGTCCACACATCGAAAGGCGCGCTATTTTGTGCGCTTTTTTTTTAGTCGTCGAGAGTGAGTTTCATGCTTCAAAACATACGTCAAAATGTAAAGGGCACCGGCGCCAAAATCATAATCGGAATAATTGTAATCTCGTTTTCCCTGTTCGGGATCGAGTCAATTCTGGTTGGCGGGGGTGGCAACGAGGTTGCCGAAGTTAATGGTGAGCCCATCTACCCACAGCAATTGCAGCAGGCACTGGATACTCAAAAACGGCGTCTTATAGCAATGATGGGGGATAATCTTGATCCATCACTGCTCGATGACGATAGGCTGGGACCGCAGGCGCTGGAGGCTCTTGTTAATCGCAAGCTACTTATGCAGGCAGCGAGGGAAATGGGATTGGCCGTATCAGACCCTGAAATCGGCAGCGTAGTCGCGTCAATGGAGCAATTCCAAATAGACGGTGTATTCTCACCCGACGTGTACAAGAACGTTCTCTCCTCTGCGGGTTATACACCGCTCTACTTCAAAGAAAGTCTGCACGACGATATTTTGCTGAATCAACTTCGCAGCGGCATTGCGGGTAGCGAATTCGTAACGCCTTCCGAAATGCAAGTAAATGCCAAGGTCATATCAGAGCAGCGCGATGCACGATACATGCGCATACCAAAAGATAAGTACTTAACCGTTGCCGATGTTACGGACGCGCAGGTAAACGCATACTATGATGCGCATCAGAGCGACTTTCAAACCCTGGAATCGGTTGATCTGGACTATCTTGAACTGACTCTGGATGACTTCCGTGAACCGGTAGAGGATGTCACTCTGCGTGAGGCCTATGAGCTGGCCAAGCATGAGAGCCAATTTCAACCCCAGACCCGAGTGTCTCATATCCTGTTTGAATCGAGTGATGACAGCGAGGTGATGCAGCGCATTGCAATGGCTCAGGAGAAACTCCAAAACGGCGTTTCTTTTACCGACGTCGCCAGCGAGTATTCCGATGACATAGGCTCCGCTAAAAAAGGGGGTGACCTAGGCTTTACCAGCGGCGATACGTTCCCTGCACCCATGGAAGCCGCTATTGCGACGTTGCAGCCCGGAGTTGTGTCTGCCGCAGTGACAACTGAATCCGGAACGCATCTCATTTTGGTGACGGAACGGAATCAAGCCGAAACTCCCAGTTTTGATGAGATGCGCAGCGAATTGCAGGACTCTATCCAGATCGAGGAAGCTCGGATTGCACTGTTGCGCACGGTTGAGTCGCTCAAGGACCTCTCGTTCAATGCCGAAGATCTTCAATATCCGGCACAGGAACTCAGCCTGGTGGTTGAAAAAGCAGATGCCGTTACCCGCGCACCAAACGAAGGATTATTTGTGAACGCGGCATTAATAGAGGCCGCGTTCTCAGAAGATGTACTGCAGTCGGGTAACAATAGTGAGGTGATCGAGCTGGCAGACAACCGATTCGTTGTTTTGAGCGTGCGCCGTCACAATGTCGCCGAACTGAAGCCTTTAGCAACTGTTAAGGATGAAGTACTTGCGGTCGTCGCGGAAGAAAGCGCCCGAGCGGCGGTGGCCAGGGAGGCGGGCGAGAGCCTGCAACGTTTATACGCGGGCGCACAGCTGGAAAAAATTGCCGCGGCGCAGGGCTACGATGTCGAGGTGGAGCTAGGTATTTCTAGAGGTGAATCCACCGTGCCACCCGAAGCATTACGCCGTCTATTCGAACTTCCTCAACCCGCCAATGACGGATTGATGGCAGACTTTGTGATGCTTCCAAATGGTGACGCCGTCATTGTTCAACTGTTGCAGGTTAATACAGGAGAATACGACGCGCTGGCTGAAGCCGAGCAGGTGCAGTTACAACAGATATTGAATGGCGAATTGGGTGGCTTGGTTGATACTGAGTTTCAGCGCGGGTTGCGAGAACGCGCCGATATTACAGTTCTATAACAGTTTTTCGAGGCTCCCATGGCAAAACGAATATTGACACTCAACCAGATTTCGCTAAAAGGACTTGAGCGGTTACCTCGAGATGCCTATGAGATCGCGAGCGAGTTTTCGCGGCCCGACGCCATTTTACTGCGTAGTTATAAGCTTCAAGAAGATGATATTCGACCCTCCGTCCTGGCAGTCGCGCGAGCCGGCGCAGGCGTCAACAACATCCCGGTTGATTACTGCACCGCTCGAGGTATACCGGTTTTCAATTCTCCCGGAGCAAATGCCAATGCTGTCAAGGAACTGGTCGCGACAGGCTTGTTGCTTGGCTCACGCGGTGTTGTTGAGGGCATAGACTACGTCCGCACGCTGTCTAAGGTGCAAGACGCAAATGAACTCAACAAAACCCTCGAAGCGCAAAAGAAACAGTTCAAGGGTAGTGAGCTAGTGGGGAAAACGCTGGGCGTTGTGGGTTTGGGTGCCATTGGATCGCTGGTCGCGGAAATGGCTCTGACGCTAGGCATGGACGTGATCGGCTTCGATCCAGCCCTGTCCGTCGAGGCAGCATGGCGCTTATCCAGTCAGGTGCGTAAGGCCGATACGCTTTCGGCATTGTTTGCGCGATGCGACTACATCAGTTTACATCTGCCCGTACTCGATTCAACGCGAGGTTTGATCAACGATGAGCTGTTGCGCGTGATGCCTGCAGGCAGCTGCTTATTGAACTTCGCCCGTCAGGAAATCATCGACCAGGATGCATTGGTGCGCGCTCTGGATAAAGGAACAATCCGAAAGTATATTTCTGATTTTCCAACGCCACAGCTGATACCCCGACGAGACGTCATTCTAATGCCGCACATTGGTGCGAGTACTGATGAGGCTGAGGATAACTGCGCTATTATGGCGGCAGATCAACTTCGAGCCTTCCTAGAGAACGGCCACATCCATAACTCAGTCAATTTTCCCAGTTTGCAACTTGAGCGAGTCAGCGGGTGTCGTCTGTCCGTTTCAAATAAAAATGTCCCGAAAATCCTCGGCAATGTCCTGTCAATTTTGGCTGACGAAAATATCAACGTAATTGACATGCTCAATAAAAGTCGTGATCAGATCGCCTACAACCTGATTGATATCAGCACACAACCGTCACCTGCGGTGCTGCAAAAAGTAAACGACATAGAAGGGGTGATCAATGTGCGTCTGATTGGTGACTGTGCCTGATTCAGTTATTTACTGAATATCGTCATGTAATGCTTTTAAATCCACATCTGTTGTTACATACATGCCTTTTTCTTCCGCGCTAAGTCGCGCAGACCCCTGCCAGGGAAGCAGCCGTTGGTCTGCGTAAAGTTGGAAGTCGAGAAAAGGATACTTGATAATATCGAAGTAGGGTGAGTAGTCAAAATCACTGGGCACGCACAGTTTAGGGTTGCGTAAAAATAGCTGTACCCGGTCCCCCTCGATCCGTTTTACCAAAGGCAAGATGGGGAACTGTATACTTCCGAATGACTCTGCGATCATGGTCGAGCAGACTGTCTGCGTACTCTTCCCGGGATGTACGCTAAAGAGTGTTGAGCGCCAACGTCGTGGCATAATCGCCCAAGGGAACATAAAGCGTCCGAGATCGAAGATTTGCCGCACGTCATAGGTCGTGCCTAAGCGGCCGATGGCATACGTGATGACTTTCTGGCTGTCGTTGTAGCCTAATCCTCTAGGCCGGCAGATGCGTATGTGCTCGCGCTCATAGACTGACAGTGGCCGCACTACCGTGCCCATGCCCAGTTCGCTCTCAATGATCAACTGTTTTTCGGCGTTACCCGTATAATAACTGGCAAGCCTTTCCCTGAGCTGCGGATCTTCAATATCATGCAGGCGTCCGATATACAGCACCGCATGAGACCAATTGCTCTGAGTGATCAGTTTGATCACCTCGCTAACGCGTGATCGGCCTTCAATGAGCAGAACATCGCAGGCCTTGATTTCATGGCGTATGCGCTCAAAGTCGCTGAGCGGTGCAGGGGGCAGTGATCTTTTGTGTTTTAGCCAGTTGACGACAACTGAGCGTATCCAGTTAATCATTGAATTAGGTATGCTGAGAAATGTAGTAGCACAAGTTATAACGCAGTAGACCCACAGACACCAGAGGCAAGATTATGAAAGACCCCTTGGAGGCCCTCGCCAGCAAAGCACGAGAACCTCGTAATTATGATTCCCCACCGTTGCACCTGTGGAACCCACCATTGTCCGGCGACATTCCAATTCGCATAGACAACCAGGGTGATTGGCATCATGACGGCAGTAAAATAAAACGAGAGTCCCTTGTTCGATTGTTCGCAAGCATTTTGCGAAGAGAGGAGGACGGCGATTACTATTTGCTGACGCCCGCAGAAAAATGGCGTATTGAAGTCGAAGATCATGCGCTGCGAATTAACGACATTGCCGCGCGCACAGTGGATGACGTTCAGATACTGGAAGCAGAGCTCAATACCGGTAAGAAAGTTATCATCAGCGAGGAGCACTCGCTATTCATTGATTACGCAGCCGGGGGAGTAGCCGCCTTAAACCTGGATCACGGCCTGACCGCGCTATGCACACGACCTGCATGGTATCGATTGGTAGACTTGGCCGACCTACAAGACGAATTAGCAGTCTGGACCTCCGGCGACTACACACTAAAGACCCGAATCGAACTTCCTTAAGCCTCCAGGGCCTTAGACGATCCTTTCAATCTCTATTTGCTTCGATACCTCTTTGCCACGCTTGGGCTTCCGTAATGGCTATTCCCTACATATGCCTTTTGCTAGGACGAGGCCTCTAGCCGCCGGCTGGGCTACATATTAGGGTAGTTGGGTCCACCAAAGCCCTCTGGCGTCACCCAACCAATATTCTGTGACGGGTCCTTGATGTCACAGGTTTTGCAGTGAACACAGTTCTGCGCATTAATCTGGAATTTCTGGCCCGCCTCATTCTCAACAATTTCGTATACGCCGGCCGGGCAATACCGCTGTGCCGGCTCGTCATACATAGGCAAGTTTTTGTCTAGTGGCACATTGGGGTCGAGCAGGGTGAGGTGACAGGGCTGATCCTCTTCATGATTGGTGTTGGACAGAAACACCGAGGATAGCTTGTCGAAGCTAATCTTGTTATCCGGCTTGGGGTACTGAATTTTTTTACAGTCAGCTGCCAGCTTCAGTGAAGCATGGTCTGCCTGGGTATCGTTCAATGTGAATGGCAGTTTTCCGCCGAAGACATTTTGGTCAATCCATACCATCGCGGAGCCAAGCAGAATGCCAAACTTGTGCATAAACCCTGAGAAATTGCGCGTGCTGTAGAGCTCTTCATGCAGCCAGGAGGCCTGCACCTTACTGGCATAGGTATCCAGGTCTGCCGGCGCGTTGTCACCTAGCGCGAGGGCTTCAACCACCGCCTCAGCGGCCAGCATGCCGCTTTTCATGGCCGTGTGGTTGCCCTTTATTTTGACACTGTTCAATGTCCCAGCGTCACAACCAATCAGTAAACCGCCTGGAAAATGCATTTTAGGTAGAGAATTGAGTCCACCCTTGGTAATTGCCCGCGCACCGTACACAAGCCGTGTTCCACCTTCCAGGTATTTGACAGTCTCAGAGTGATGCTTCCATCTCTGAAATTCCTCGTAAGGGTTCATATGAGGATTGCTGTAGTTCAGGTCGGCAATCAGACCCAGATAGACCTGATTGTTTTCGGCGTGATACATGAAAGCTCCGCCCCCGGAATTACTCTCGCTGAGCGGCCATCCGAGCCCGTGTATCACCAGACCTTCTTCGTGCTTTTCGGGTGGGATTTCCCACACTTCCTTGATACCAATTCCGTAGTGTTGAGGGTCCTTGCCGGCGGCCAGCGAAAACTTCTCAATCAGCTGCTTGCCAAGATGGCCCCTGCAGCCTTCGGCAAATAGTGTGTACTTAGCGTGCAGTTCCATGCCGGGCATGTAACTGTCTTTATGCTCACCGCTCGCGCTGACTCCCATGTCGCCGGTGGCGATACCCTTGACGCGCCCATCGTCGTAATAAAGAATCTCCGCTGCTGCAAATCCCGGGTAAACCTCGACCCCCAGTCCCTCCGCCTGCCCGGCTAACCAGCGACACACATTACCCATAGAAACAATATAGTTTCCTTCGTTATGGGTCGGTTTCGGAATCATGAAATTGGGCAGTTTAATGGCGCTGGTTTGGCTGAGATAGAAGAAGAATCTGTCTCCCTTAACAGCGGTCTTGACGGGCGCGTCCATTTCTTTCCAGGTGGGAAAAAGCTCGTTAAGCGCTCGCGGTTCGAGCACCGCTCCAGATAGGATGTGGGCTCCGACCTCCGAACCTTTTTCCACGACGCAAACGGTGATTTCCTGGCCTTTCTCCTGTGCCAGCTGCATGATGCGACAGGCGGCGGATAAACCCGACGGGCCGGCACCGACGATCACCACATCAAACTCCATAGATTCACGTTCCACTGCGCTGTCCTCTTGCTTGAGTTTAGGGTCTGATCGTTTTGGAGGGGCGTGATTATAGTATTTTTGGCCGTTAAAAACTATGACTGAACGCATTGACAGAATCCCCGGATAGCGTCCCGCAGCCCATTTCTACAACGGTTATGCCCTTGACCCGGCGCATTTTTGTGGGCAACATATCCCGCCTAGTTTAAAGGCGCCCAGACGTACCATGCTGCTGCCGCCACCTTGTAACCCACCTGAGAAGTCTAGGGAGAATCCATGAAGGTTCTTGTTGCTGTAAAGCGCGTCGTTGATTATAACGTGAAGGTGCGCGTTAAAGCCGATGGTAGCGATGTTGAGCTCAATAACGTCAAAATGTCCATCAATCCTTTTTGCGAAATTGCCGTTGAAGAAGCGGTGCGTCTCAAGGAAGCGGGCGTCGCAACCGAAGTTATTGTCGTGTCTGTCGGTGATAAGAGTTGTCAGGAGCAAATTCGTACCGCTCTGGCACTAGGCGCTGATCGCGGCATCCAAGTGGACACGCAGGGGCACGTAGAACCTCTCGTCGTCGCCAAACTGTTGAAAGCTGTTATCGAGAAAGAGCAGCCGCAGC
This sequence comes from Halioglobus sp., assembly GCA_041688425.1. Classification (GTDB taxonomy): domain Bacteria; phylum Pseudomonadota; class Gammaproteobacteria; order Pseudomonadales; family Halieaceae; genus Marimicrobium. The sequence goes on from JBDNIE010000379.1 coordinate 28,929, forward strand.
TGGTCATTCTGGGCAAGCAGTCTATTGACGGCGACAATAACCAGACTGGGCAAATGCTAGGCGCGCTGACAAACATGGGGCAGGGTACCTTTGCGTCCAAAGTGGTCATTGATGGAGACAAAGTCAACGTTACACGCGAAATCGATGGCGGTCTGCAAACAGTGAGCCTAAAGTTACCGGCCATTGTGACCACAGATTTGCGACTGAACGAACCGCGCTATGCCTCCCTTCCCAATATCATGAAGGCAAAGAAAAAGCAGTTGGATGTGTTCACTCCAGAGGAACTGGGTGTGGCAGTGACGTCCCATATTATACAAGTCAAAGTAGAGCCCCCAGCGTCCAGAGCGGCAGGTATCAAAGTGAAGGACGTGCAGGAGTTGGTCGATAAACTGAAGAACGAGGCGAAGGTAATCTCATGAGCACTCTGGTTATTGCAGAACACGACAACAACAACCTGAAAGTATCCACGCTTAACACGGTAGCTGCCGCACAAGCGATGGGTGGTGATATCGATATACTGGTAGCGGGTGCTGACTGTGACGCAGTTGCGGCAGCGGCAGCGGCAGTTCCGGGCATCGGTAAGGTTCTGGTTGCTGACAATGCGGTCTACGCACATCAACTGGCTGAGAACATAAGCCTGCTGATCGCCGAAGTGGCCGCAAACTATGACAATATTCTTGCTCCCTCAACTGCGAACTGTAAGAATTTTCTGCCCAGAGTGGCGGCGCTGCTCGATGTTGCGCAGATTTCTGACGTCACCTTGGTCGAGTCTGCAGATACGTTTCAGCGTCCCATCTATGCCGGCAATGTGATTGCAACCGTAAAGAGCTCAGATGCCAAGAAAGTCATCACGGTTCGCACCACAGCCTATGATGCCGCCCCAGCTACCGGTGGCTCCGCCACAATAGAAGCAGTGAGTGCTGTTCATGATGCGGGCATTTCATCGTTTGTCGGCGAGGAGGTCGTGGTGTCTGAGCGGCCCGAACTGACCGCTGCATCGGTGGTTATTTCCGGTGGTAGAGGCATGCAAAACGGCGAAAACTTCAAGTTGCTGGATGGCATTGCCGATAAACTTGGAGCGGCAATCGGTGCCTCTCGGGCAGCAGTGGATGCCGGCTTCGTACCGAACGACATGCAGGTTGGACAGACGGGTAAAATCGTCGCCCCGGACCTGTACATAGCGGTCGGTATTTCCGGAGCCATTCAGCATTTGGCAGGGATGAAAGACTCCAAGGTAATTGTCGCAATCAACAAGGACGAGGATGCTCCGATTTTCCAGGTCGCAGACTATGGCCTGGTGGCAGATTTGTTCGTTGCACTGCCGGCGCTTGAAGCGCAAATATAATCTGATTATCGTGTGACACTCGCCTGACAATCGAATGAAAAAAACGGCCTTAAGGGCCGTTTTTTTGCCCTCAATCCCGTCTTAGCCGGTCCGATACAGCAATCGGAGTAGGGTAATTGAACACCACAATATAGGAGGAGGCCAGCAGCGTGAAAATGGTGGTAGCCTGTATCAAGAGAGACGCCTGTTCCGTGATCAGCGCGCCGCCAACGGCAACGTAAGCGATCAATAGCGAGAACTCACTGGCCTGGCCCAGCCTGAAACCAAGATCCCAGCCGAGGCTGCGTTTTTCGCTTACCCCTTTAAGCAGGTAACGGTAAACCACCGGCTTAAAGCCCAGCACAAACACCGACAAGACCAGTGCCTGCACCAGTATGTGACCGAGCGCGGTGAAATCGAATCGTGCGCCAACAGCAAAGAAGAACAGGATCAAAAAGAAGTCGCGCAGCGGCTTCAGATTTACCGCAATATATTGGGATATCGGGCTGGTAGCGATAGTAATTCCTGCGATGAATGCCCCGATTTCTGCCGACAGGCCCAGCGCCGTCGCGGCCTCTGCAAGTCCCAGGCACCAGCCTATGGCGAGCAGGAATATGTATTCGTGGAAGCGGTCGAAACGGGTAATCAGCGGCAGCAATACATAACGTACACTAAGCAGGGCGGCGCCGGCCAAAACAGGCAAACTGAGCAGCGACAGGGCCAGATCTTTACCCATACTGCTATCGTTGCCGGATGCGGCGCTCAGCAGAACCATTAGCACGATAATCGCCAAAAGATCCTGCAGTAACAGCAGACCGATCATGAGTTCCCCGATATGCCGGTGGTGCAGAACGGTGGTCGGTAATAGCTTTATCCCAATAATGGTGGAGGAAAACATCAACGCTGCACCGATTACAAGGCTGTCCAGTGTCGTGTATCCAAACAGGTAGGCCAGCGATGACCCCGCAACCAGAAAGATGGCAGAGCTGAACACCGCGACCACTGTCGATTTGCGCAGCGTCGCCCACAGTGCCTGGGGTTGCATATCCAGGCCCAGCAAAAACAGCAGGAAGATGATGCCGACATGCCCTATGTCCGCGATCAGCGCCAGATCGGTCACCAGGGAGAAGCCATAGGGCCCGATACAGGCGCCCAGCGCAACGTAAGCAATAATCAGAGGCTGGCGGGTGTAGAGAGCGATAGAGGCGAACACCGCCGCCCCTGTAAAGATCAGAAAAAAGGAAAAAGTAATACTGCTGAGGTCCATGTGCTGCTCTTTACTGGCGGGGTTTCTCTTTGCCAGCGGTGCTTCTCTTTACCAGCGAGCCTTCGGGGAGTGTAATCAAACCATCTGCAGATAGCTAATCGTGCGTACCGCAGCCAAAGCCAGCGAGATGCGTCTCTGCGAGTGCTATATTGCACAAGCCCGTCCCTGGCTTTTTATCCCATCGTCTATTCCACCGATTGAATGGCGAGTCGCCGTGCGGCCCGTAACCGGTTCTCCTACCGTAACACTCACTGCAGACGCAGGTTGTGGGCACTTTTAACCTGCCCCAGACAAGGAATTTAAGCGGGTGTGTCCTGTCGCCGACGAAAGAGCGGTAGCGGCTGATCTACAGCGGCCTGGTAGAACTCAGTAAAGTCTTCGAAGCTCTGTAAAGCGGCCTCCAGATCGAGCTCATCCGCCATTTGGAAGGCGTCGAAACCACAGCGACTCAGGTAGGTGAGCTGATCACGAATAAAGTGACCGCCGGCACGTAACTCACCTGCATAGCCGTCTTCACGGAGTTGTCTGGCGTAAGAGAATCCTCGCCCGTCGGTGAAGACAGGGAAATTGATCACGATAAGTTTGATCTGCTGCAGGTGTTCGACGAGGACATCAGGCTCCTCGCCAGCGTCCAGTTGCACCGCACTATCCATCTTGTCAGTTTGCTGCTGCCACTGCGCCAAAGTGAGTATCTGGTTTGGCGCCGGGGCAGCACTGTCTGGATTGGCCGCTATCCAGCTGTTATCGACGACCCTGCCATGTTTAATGAGGCTGGGCATAGACGTGCTCCTTAAAGGGTTCGATACCCACGCGCCGATAGGTATCGAGAAACGTCTCTTCCTCCAGGCGCAGCGTTACGTAGGTAGACAGAATATTATCGATAACATCGGGCATATCTTCCTGCTTGAATGATGGTCCCAGTATCTTGCCGATCGATGCGTCTTTTGCCTGACTGCCTCCCAGACAGACCTGATAGTACTCCTGGCCCTTTTTATCCACGCCGAGAATGCCGATGTGCCCAATATGGTGGTGACCACAGGCATTCATACAGCCACTGATATTCAGTTCGAGAGGACCCAGGTCGTAAACGTAATCCATATTATCGAAACGCGATTGAATCGCTGCTGCTACCGGCAGGGATTTGGCGTTAGCCAGAGAGCAATAATCCCCTCCCGGACAGCAAATCATATCTGTCAGATAGCCAATGTTTGAGGTCGCCAATCCGGCCGCTTGCAGGCGCTGCCATAACGGATACAGCTGTGCGGTCTGCACATCTGCAAGAACCAGATTTTGTTGATGTGTACTGCGAATTTCGCCAAAAGAATACAGATCCGAGAGTTTTGCCAATAATTCGAGCTGTTCAGCAGTGACATCGCCAGGGGCATAGCCTGTCGCCTTCAGCGACACAGTCACGATGCGATAACCCGAAACCCGATGCGCCTGTGTATTGCGTTTAACCCAGTTCCCGAAGATCGGCTCTCGCTCACAATGCATTTGCAGCGCGGTGTTTGCCGCTGCCTCATCCACCGGCAGGTAATCGGGAGCACCGAAAAATGAGCTGGCACGGTCGAACTCTTCGTCCGTCACGGTGGTGGGGCCATCCTTGCAAGCCGCCCATTCCTGTTCCACGGCCGCCCTGAAAGCGTCTATACCCATCGCCTTTACCAGAATCTTGATTCTGGCTTTGTATTTATTGTCGCGTCGACCGTGCTTGTTATAGACCCGAAGAATGGCCTCAAGATAGGTCAGCATATGCCGTTTATCCAGCCATTCACACACCACGGCGCCGATAGCCGGGGTGCGACCGAGTCCGCCGCCCGCCAGCACCTTCAGGCCGATTTCTCCCTCTGCATTGGCAACAAGGTCGAGACCTATGTCGTGGTGATGAATCGCGGCCCTGTCCTGTGTAGAACCGCAGACGGCAATTTTGAATTTACGCGGCAGGAAAGCGAACTCGGGGTGCAGGGTCGACCACTGCCGAATAATTTCGCAGTAGGGGCGCGGATCTTCCAGTTCGTCACAGGCGACACCGGCGAACTGATCAGTCGTGGTATTTCGTATGCAGTTACCGCTGGTCTGGATGGCGTGCATCTGAACGGTAGCCAATTCCGCCAATATGTCGGGAACATCCTCCAACATCGGCCAGTTCAGTTGCACGTTTTGCCGCGTGCTGATGTGCGCATAACCCTTATCATAGTTACGGGTAATGGCTGCCAGTGTCCGTAACTGCGAGCTGTTCATTAAACCGTACGGTACCGCAATACGCAGCATCGGGGCCTGTCTTTGCAGGTACAAGCCATTTTGTAAGCGCAGTGGTAGAAACTGTGCCTCGGTGATTTTACCCGCCAGAAAGCGCGCGGTTTGGTCGCGGAACTGAGCGACCCGCTCATCGACAATTTTCTGGTCGTACTGATCGTAAACGTACATTCAAACATCCTGCTCTTGAACTGAGCCAATTCCACGGGTGGAGGGGAAGTGCGCTACAGTACCTGAAAACAGGCACCAACAAAAAGTCATAATACTCATAAGTTATAGTCATAATACTCATAAGCGCCGCATCAGCCACGCGCGCTTTCGGTCACTCTGCAAACCGCGAGTCTCGCTGCTTTTGATTGCGGGATTTACTGCTATAATACGCCCGCCGAACAAACTTATCTCTGGAGAAAAAAATGTCTGATGAATCCATCAACGAGCGCGACGAAGACGGTGCCGCCGACGCCATGGCCGCTGTCGCAGTTATTTCTATCGTGATTATCGTGCTGTATCTCTGGCTGAGTGGTATGCCGTCCTAGCACATGAAAAACAGGGTGCCTCGGCGAGGTTATTCCCCTGAGGTTTTAAGCACTATTTGAACCACGAATACCACAGTGCCTATAAATAGTAGCGTAAACGTGATGCCGGCCGCGATGAAGATCCCAAAGCGCCCCTGTTTAAAGTCCCGCTCCCGATTCTTACTGCTCTGCACGCCGAGTCCAGCGGCGAAAACACTCGCTGCGACCTGCAACACGTTGAGTTTATCCGCTTTTGGTGTGTCCTCGGCCGGTTCGTCTGCATTTGTGTTGCTCAAGTTGTAATCCTCCGCTAGTAGCTTAGATTGGGACGCAACCACCGCTCGACGTCCTCAACGGGCTCGCCTTTGCGTTCTGCCAATTTCTCGACCTGGTCACGGCCGATTTTACCCACGGCAAAATAGCGCGCCTCCGGATGCGAAAAGTAAAAACCGCTGACGGAAGAGGCGGGCGTCATGGCAAAGTTTTCTGACAAACTTACGTCGCAGGCGTTGGTTGCATCCAACAACCTGAAAAGGGTTACTTTTTCCGTATGATCAGGACAGGCAGGGTAGCCGGGGGCAGGACGAATACCGCGATAGCGCTCCTTGATCAGCTCATTTATATTCAGTGATTCATCAGCGGCATAGCCCCATAGCTCCGTGCGCACCAATCTATGCAAGTACTCCGCAAAGGATTCGGCCAAGCGATCTGCCAGCGATTTCAGCAAAATACTGTTGTAGTCGTCATTTTCGGCCGTGTATTTGTCTGACAGCTCATCAACACCGTGCCCTGTGGTGACACAAAAACCGCCAACATAGTCCTGCGCGGGCGCGTCAGTTGGAGCGATATAGTCAGCGAGGCTTGCATTGTATTTGCCCGTGGGTTTTTCGGTCTGCTGGCGAAGGTGATGAAACGTACCAATAACTTCGGTGCGTGATTCGTCAGCGTACACTTCAATGTCGTCACTGCCGGCTCTGGCGGCAGGCCAGAATCCCACCACGGCTTTCGCTGTCAGTAACTTTTCGTCAACGATGCGCTTTAACATCACTTGCGCATCCTTGTAGAGATCAGTGGCCTGCTCACCGACAACCTTATCCTCAAGTATCGCCGGGAACTTGCCAGCCAGTTCCCAGGTGATAAAGAATGGTGTCCAGTCTATGGTTTCAACAAGGTCAGCCAGCGGAAAGTCCTCGAAGACGCGAGTGCCTGTAAACGCAGGCCGAGGCGGTTGATAGTGGGCCCAATCAAACTCAGGGGCATTGGCCGCTGCTACTGCATAGCTCAGTTGTTTCTCGCGCGGTTTACGATTGGCTACGCGTTCACGCACGACATCGTATTCGTCACGCAGTTCGTTGACGAACTTCTCCTTGCCCAAACCTACAAGATGCGTAACCACTGAGACGCTGCGCGAGGCGTCTGGCACATAGACTATAACGTCACCGTTGTACTGTGGGTCAATTCTGACTGCGGTATGGGCCTTGGACGTTGTCGCTCCACCGATCATCAACGGTATTTTGAAATCAAGACGTTGCATTTCGGCAGCAACGTTCACCATCTCGTCGAGGGAAGGCGTGATCAATCCGCTCAGGCCGATGACATCAACCTGTTCGTCACGGGCGACCTGCAATATCTTATCGCAGTGCACCATCACGCCCAGATCGATAACCTCATAGTTATTGCATTGCAATACGATACCGACAATATTCTTACCAATATCGTGGACGTCACCTTTGACCGTTGCCATCAGGATCTTGCCGTTGGTGGAATTGCCACCTACCTTGTCCAGCTCAATATAAGGTTGTAGGTGCGCCACGGCTTGTTTCATCACGCGAGCGCTTTTCACAACTTGAGGCAGGAACATCTTGCCGCTGCCAAACAGATCGCCAACGATATTCATGCCGTCCATCAGCGGGCCCTCGATCACTTGAATCGGGCGATCAAACTTCAGGCGAGCTTCTTCAGCATCCTCCACGATCCAGGTGTTAATGCCCTTGACGAGCGCATGGGCGAGACGCTTCTCTACCGCTTGCTCACGCCAACTAAGATCCTCGACCCTGGCCTCACCGCCGCCTGTGTCGCGGTAGCGCTCTGCCAACTCCAGGAGGCGCTCGGAGCCATCATCAGTGCGATTGAGGACCACATCCTCCACCACATCGCGCAAATCACTGGGCAACTCATCGTAGACAGCCAGCTGGCCCGCGTTGACGATTCCCATGTCCATACCAGCCTGAATCGCGTGATACAGGAACACTGAATGTATCGCTTCACGCACCGCATCATTGCCGCGAAACGAAAATGAGACGTTAGAGACGCCACCTGAGACCAATGCACCTGGAAGCTCTGCCTTGATGTACCGTGTCGCCTCTATGAAGTCAACCGCATAGTTGTTGTGCTCGTCGATACCCGTGGCGATAGCAAAAACATTGGGGTCAAAAATGATATCGTTAGGGTTGAAATCGAGCTCTTTGATAAGCAGGTCGTAGCAGCGTTTGCAGATATCCTTACGACGTTGCAAGTTGTCTGCCTGCCCGTCTTCATCAAATGCCATAACGACGACGGCAGCACCATAGCGTTGGCACAAGCGCGCCTGCGTGAGGAACTCTTCCTCGCCCGCCTTCAGGCTGATGGAGTTTACGATCGCCTTGCCCTGAATGCATTTCAGGCCGGCCTCGATGACACTCCATTTCGAAGAATCTACCATAATCGGAACGCGGCAAATATCCGGTTCCGAAGCAATCAGGTTAAGGAATGTGACCATGGCTGCTTCCGAGTCCAGCATGCCCTCATCCATATTGATATCGATAACCTGCGCGCCATCGTCAACTTGCGCGCGCGCTACAACCAATGCCTCATCAAACCTGCCATCCAGAATCAAACGTTTGAATTTTGCCGAGCCGGTGATGTTGCAGCGCTCTCCGACGTTCACAAACAAGCTATCAGCCTTGATATTAAAGGCTTCCAGTCCGCTCAAACGACATGCGGGTTCAGGCTTGGGAAGGGGGCGAGGAGTCACGCCATCACATGCGTGGGCAATCGCCCGAATATGCGCGGGGGTGGTGCCGCAGCATCCCCCCGCCAAGTTGAGAAAGCCACGCCCGGCGAACTCCCGGTAGTCTCGCTCCATGATTTCGGGCGTTTCATCGAACTCGCCAAAGGCATTGGGTAATCCGGCATTCAGGTGGGCACTGAAGTAGCAGTCGCTGACCTTTGCCAAGTCTTCCACAAAGGATCGAATTTCGCTATAGCGGCGACCACAGTTACTTCCTACAATCAACGGCTTGGCATGCGCTATCGCGTTCCAGAAAGCCTCGGGGTTTTGCCCTGACAGCACGCGGCCACTGATGTCCGGGAAGGTCACTGAAATCATAATGGGCAACGACTGGCCCAGTTCCTCAAAGACATCCTTAACCGCGAAAATGGCGGCCTTAGCATTGAGCGTATCGAAAACCGTTTCGATCATTATCAGATCAACACCACCTTCAACAAGCGCGCGCGTCGCATTGGCATAATCAGCGCGCAACGCATCGAAGCTGATACTGCGCGCGCCGGGATCATTCACATCGGGAGAGATCGAGGCCGTTTTCGGTGTAGGGCCAAGCACACCCGCGACGAAGCGTGGTTTGTCGGGTGTCTTTAGCGTTATCTCATCAGCCACCTGGCGGGCCATCCGGGCTGCTGCAAGATTCTGTTCCACCGCCAGATCGCTCAGGCCGTAGTCGGACTGCGCGATCGCCGAGCTGCCAAAGGTATTGGTTTCTATAATGTCCGCACCAGCTTCGAGGAAGGCGCGATGTATTTTGATAATGACATCGGGCTTGGTCAGGCTCAGGAGTTCGTTATTACCCTTGAGATCGGAGCCATGATCGGCAAAGCGATCCCCGCGAAAGTCCGCCTCTTGGAGGTTTTCCGCCTGGATCATGGTGCCCATGGCTCCATCGATAATAAGGATGCGTTGCGCCAGGGCTTGTTCCAGAATTCCAGGGTTGGGTTTAACACTAGCCATCAAAATTTGCCTTACGATGTGGATCGGGAGCGATGCCCCTCAAGAAGGGCGCCAATATTAACAGATTGTGACTGGCATTGAAGATCAGTCGCACGTATTGCTGACACTTGCCAGCTAACTTCTGTATAATACCTGACTAAATTACTCGGAATGGATATTACCATGGTTACCATTACTGAATCAGCTCAGGTTTATCTGTCAGAACTCTTATCCAAGCAGGAAGATGCGCTCGGCGTTAGGGTCTTTATTAACCAACCGGGCACGCCACGGGCGGAAACCTGTATCGCCTATTGTCGGGAGGGCGATTTGCAAGAAGACGACCAGCAGGAAGAACTGTCGAAGTTTACTGTCTGGTATGAAGCACGCAGCCTCCCGTTTCTGGAAGATGCTCTGGTTGACTATTCCAAAGATCGTATGGGCGGCCAACTGACCATCAAGGCCCCTAACGCCAAGCTTCCCAGGGTCGATGACAACAGCTCATTGGAAGATCGCGTTAATTACGTGCTCTATAACGAAATAAACCCCTCTCTGGCCGCCCACGGCGGCGAAGTCAGCCTGCTGGAAATTACTGAATCCAAATTGGCAATTCTGAAGTTTGGCGGAGGATGCCAAGGCTGCAGCGCAGTGGACCAGACCCTCAAAGGCGGTGTTGAGAAAACCCTGCTGGAGCAAATTCCGCAGCTCACAGGTGTGCGCGACACTACAGATCATACCGATACGTCTAACGCTTACTATTGATACGCCGGTCGTTATCCAGCGGTTTACTGACCGCTACTGCCGGATTGGCAGCACATTACAAATTTTGTCACGCATGGCTCGCAGGGAGGTCTCGGTTGTCTGCCAGTCTATACAGCCGTCGGTAACCGATACGCCGTATTCAAGCTCTCTCAAGTTGGCGGGAATCGCCTGATTGCCGGCTTTCAGATTGCTCTCAATCATTAACCCGATGATTGACGTGTTCCCCTCCAGAATCTGGTTCGCAACGTTTTCTACTACCAGCGGCTGCAGCTCTGGCTGTTTGCTGGAGTTGGCATGGCTACAGTCGACCATGATGTTGCGGGAAACGCCTGCCTTCTCCAACGCATCTTCAGCCAGTTTAATGTGCACTGAGTCGTAGTTTGGTCCCGTTGTACCGCCGCGCAATACGATGTGGCCATAGCGATTGCCTTTGGTGGTAAATACCGATACCTGTCCCTGGCCATTAATACCCAGAAATCGGTGAGGATTAGCCGCAGAATTGAGCGCATTGGTCGCTACGGTAAGGCTGCCGTCAGTGCCATTCTTGAAGCCCACAGCGCTTGAAAGGCCGCTCGCCATCTCCCGGTGAGTCTGCGATTCTGTTGTCCGCGCACCTATGGCCGTCCACGTCACCAGATCCTGTAAATACTGCGGCGAAATAGGGTCCAGTGCCTCCGTGGAGGTAGGCAAGCCGAGCTCGAGAATATCCATCAGTAACTTACGGGCGATATGCAGGCCCTGCTCAATGTCAAAAGAGTCATCCAGGTAGGGATCATTGACCAGGCCCTTCCAGCCAACCGTGGTGCGAGGCTTCTCAAAATACACGCGCATGACGATGTACAGGGTGTCGTCCAGTTCATCAGCGAGCGCCTTTAAACGACGAGCGTAGTCCATTGCCGCCGCTGGATCATGGATAGAGCAGGGGCCAACCACCACGAAAATGCGCGAGTCGCGTCGGTCCAGTATATTTTCAATGGTGCGTCGACTGCCCGCCAGTGTGTCCCGAACCGACTCTGACATTGGCAGGGCAAGTTTCAACTGCTCCGGTGTGATCAATACATTCTGGGAGGCTACGTTGACATTGTGTACTTTGATGTTGCTCATCACTCATACCTGATAACATAATTTCTTTTGGTGGCTGTGTGCAGTGGCACCAGACTAACGAGGCACCCGCTCGCAAACAGGGCCCAGATTCTATAGCAGTCGCAGCGCATTGTGTAGGCGTCACGAGTGGCACTGCCTTGCGCTTAATGGAAGCGGTTAGGCGTCAAATCGAGTAAAGATTGAAAGGCCTGTCTAAAGCCATAGAGTGTGGGGCGGCCTTCAGTTGGACCGGCCCTCCGTAGAGCGAGCATAAAGGGAGAACCTGCCCGGAAAAGCTTTACTCGGTTTGGCGCTGACCCAGCACGCTTGCGCAGGTGCCGTTCGAGGCGTCAACTATTCGTCAATTTGGACTCAGGAGAAAAATTTGGTTCAGCGCCTTTATGACATTACCCCGCTCGAACCGCTGGTCGCTCAAGGTTATACGCTGCTGACACCAAACCACCGTTTGGCTAGACGCATCAAAGCCCAATGGGATGCGCAGCAGATAGCATCAGGGGCGCGCACGTGGGAGCAGGTGCCGGTATACCCTGTCGAAGCCTGGCTGCACCAACAATGGGAGCTGGCAGCCCGCCAGGGTGCTGCATCTGCGCTTATTCCTCTCGACAGTGCACAAACACTGGAATTGTGGCGCCAGGTCATCGGCGAACAGGCGCAACACTCGGACGAATTTCATCTGCTACGACCTACAGCAGCGGCAGAACTGGCCAGCCAGGCTCGCGAACTGTTGGTGCGTTGGCAGGTGGATGTATCCGCCAACGGCATCAGGCAACTGTTTGAACTGGATGCAGACTGTCACACCTTCCTACTCTGGCTGGAGCGCTTCGAGGCGCGATTGAAAACCGCGGGACAGTGCGCCCAGTTGGATTGCCTCGCACAGCTGCCACGTCTCGCCACTCAGCGCCCCTCAGCCCGTGTGGCGCTGGTGGAAATTGATATGCTGGCGCCATTGGTCAGTGCTGCGCTGGCTGGGCTATGCACGCACACAGAGCAAATTACGTCCACTGCGACAACAGCGGATCGATTTGTGTATCCCTGCAATGACAAACGCACAGAACTGCATGCGCTAGCCGCATGGGCCGTCAAACTGCATCGAACCACTCCGGACGCCACGATCGGCATCGTGCTGAGCGATATGCAAGCCGATCGAGCGCCGCTAGAGTATCTTTTGCGGCGCGAGTTTGATTGCCTTGGTCAGCAGTACGCAACGCTGCCAGTCAATTTCTCCACTGGCATCACTCTTGCACGCGCTCCGCTGGTGCGAGATGCCCTTGCTGCATTGGCGATGGGTCTGCAGTCGACGACGATTTTTGCGGTCGAAAATTTAATGCGCTCGCCGTTCCTGGATTTGCCAGATTCGCAGAGCGCGCTAGCGCAATACTTGCTGCAGCGCTTGTATGCACAGGGTAAGGCAGACCTGTCTATTACTGACCTGCGCAGCTTTGCGAATCATATCCATCTTGCGGGGGCTACCGGTCTTGCGCTGGGCCAGTGTTTGAACGCGCTCAGTGGCATGGAGGAATTAAAGCGCAAAGCGCTGCCCTCGGTTTGGCAGCAGCGCTTCAGTGCGGTGTTGAGCACGTGGGGGTGGCCGGGCAGGCGCCCGCTGGACTCTGTGGAGTATCAGCAGTTGGCGCTGTGGGATCGCATACTTGACGCGTTCAGGGCATTCGACCATGTGTGTGCGCCCATCGCATTCAGCAAGGCCCTGGCGTTGCTGCGAGACTGTTGCCACCGCGAGGTATCCCAGCCACAGACAGCGGACAGTCCTATTCAGGTGCTGGGCCCGCTGGAGGCTGCCGGGTTATCGTTTGACCACTTATGGTTGTGCGGGATGCAAGGTTCAAGTTGGCCTGCGGCGCCACGTCCAAACCCGTTTATTCCCATCAGTCTGCAAAATCGCTTTCGCATGCCGCACGCAAATGCCGAACGCGAATGGAGTTTCGCAGATACGCTGCTGGCGCAATACGCGCGCTCCAGCGGAGTGCTTCACGCCAGCTACTGCCGGCAGATCAATGGCGTACCGGATATGCCGAGTGCGTTGCTGCAGGATTTCAAAGCGCAGGCGGCACCCGAGCCGCCGGGGATTCCCCCACAGTGGCTTGAATACCACAGCACAAGGTCAGTGCAGGAACTGCAGGATGACTGCGGACCGGCGCTGGCGCCGCAACAGCAATCGACGATAAGGGGTGGCAGCGCAATACTGGAGGATCAATCGCATTGTCCCTTTCGGGCATTTGCCAAGCACCGTCTGAAGACCGAGCCACTGCCAACATTGTATGTGGCGGCATCCCCCGGCCAGCGCGGGGCTGTTTTACACGAGGCTTTGTATGCGCTGTGGGGTGAATTGGGTGATTATGCGAACCTCGTTAAGTTGTCATCAGCAGAACTGGAGCAAGTCGTGCAGGCCGCCGCGCAGTCCGCTATCGCAACCGTTTCTGCTCCTTCGCAACGGCGCACTGGCGCGGCCTACTGGCGACTTGAGGAGCAACGCCTGGCAGTACTTCTGCAAGAATGGCTGATTGTGGAACGACAGCGCTCTGCGTTTTCGGTGATGCAACGCGAGCAGGACATATCATTTGAGCTGGCGGGGTTACCGTTTCAACTGCGCGCCGATCGGATCGACCAACTGGCCGATGGCTCGCATTTAATTATCGACTATAAATCGGGTGCTTGCGCAGTGCGGGACTGGTTGGGTGAAAGACCTGCTCTGCCGCAACTTCCACTGTACAGCATCGCCAGCACACCGATGGCCTCAAGTCTGGCATTTGCGAAAGTAAGCCCGCGTCATTGTGGCTTCACAGGCCTGGGCAATGTCGCTGCTGCTCCGGGGGTTAACACGGACATTGAAAATGCTGTGAAGGCAAAAATGATCGCGCAAGACTGGCCTGAATTGAATCAGCAATGGCGCAGCACTCTCACACAGTTGGCGCAGGCTTTCGTCGGCGGTGATGCACAGGTTGACCCACTGTCAGCAGCAAGTTGCGCTCATTGCGGGCTGCAATCGTTTTGTCGTGTGGATAACGCTTCCGACAATGCAGAATACGAGGCGGCACATCACAGCGTTGACGGCGAGGTCGCGCCGGGATCAGTGACGCAGTCATGAAGTCCATCGTCGACGCCAGCGCGCGTGTTGCAGCAGTCAATCCTGTTGCCAGTGTGTGCGTAAGTGCGCCCGCAGGTTCCGGCAAGACTGAACTGCTAATACAGCGTTATCTAGCACTATTGGGCAGAGTACAGCGTCCTGAGCAGGTGCTGGCGATTACTTTTACACGCAAAGCTGCGGCCGAGATGCGCGAGCGGGTGATCGCGGCGCTGCGCAGTGCTCAGGCTCAGGGGCCCTGCTCTACACCGCACCAGAAAACGACCAGAGCACTGGCAGAACAGGCATTGGCCGCAGACGCGCGCAGTGAGTGGCAGATTCTGGATCATATCGCGCGCTTCAACATCAGAACCATCGATAGTTTCTGCGCTTCTTTGACCCGGCAGATGCCAGTGCTTAGCCAGTTTGGCGGCCAGGCTAGCGTGCAAGATGATGTCCTGCCGCTTTACCAGGAGGCCGTGCAGGACCTATTCAAGCTGCTGGAAGAACACCATCCGGTAACGGCAGACTTGGAGCGACTACTGCTGCACTTTGATAACAACTGGGAGCAATCACAAACACTGCTTGTTGCCTTGCTGACTCGTCGTGAGCAGTGGCGAGGCTATATCGGCGTGCATCATGAGCCAAAAGAAGCAGAGAACTACCTGATCGCCACGGTCGCAGACATAATGAGCACTGCGCTGGATGCGGTTTTTCAGTTAATGGCGCCCTACAAATCGCAGGTGCTGGAGCTACTGCAATACACTGCCAGCAATCTTGCCACCCCGGTTCCGACGCAGTTCCCGGCAACGACCGCGAGTGAGCTTGGGCTGTGGACGGGCATCCGCCAGCTGTTGCTGACCCAAAAAGGGGAATGGCGAAAAAAAGTCACCAAGGAAGAGGGTTTTCCGGCCGGTGCGGGCAACGCAAAGCAGTACAAAGAACAGTTACAAGCGCTTATCGCTGCGCTTCAAACAGTTGAAGGTTTGCGCGCTGCTTTAGTCGCGATAGAGTCACTGCCTGTCGTTGCAGCAAACAGCACCTCATGGCAGTTGGTTTTGCATCTGTCCCGCTTGCTACCGACTCTCGCAGCGCAGCTGCTGCTGGTTTTCCAGAAACACGGCGTGGTGGACCACAGCCAGATCGCGCAGTCGGCGCTATTAGCACTGGGCGAAGACGATACGCCAACCGATCTCGCGCTGCGTCTGGACTATCAGATTGAGCATATTCTCGTAGACGAATTTCAAGATACCGCGATCACCCAGTACGAGCTTCTGCACAAACTGACACGTGGTTGGGGGGATTACAACTATCTCAACCCGCAAGCACCGAGAACACTGATGATTGTCGGTGACGCCATGCAGTCAATTTATGGGTTTCGAGGTGCCAACGTCGGACTGTTTCTAAAGGCCAGGCGTGAGGGCTTTAATGGGGTCGGGCTTCAATACCTCGAATTGCGCTGCAATTTTCGCTCGGATCAGGGCGTGGTGGAGTGGATCAATGATACCTTCACTCAGGCTTTCCCGGCACGCAATGACGTCTATCGTTCGCAGGTGAGTTACAGCCCCGCCACAGCAACTCGACCGTGGGGCAGCGCGTGTCCTGTCGAGATGCACGCCTTCACTGGCGAAGCTGCGCGTGCGCAGGAAGTGCATTTTATTTGTGAGCAAATTGCCGACTGTGTGGAAAATAGCGGAGAGAGTATCGCTATTCTCGGCCGTAATCGTAGCCACCTGCAGCCTGTCATCCAGCAGCTGAAGTTATTGCAGATTCCGTACAGTGCTCCGGACCTGGACAGTCTTGCCAAATCGACGGTAGTGAATGACCTGGTTACCCTGTGCCGGGCCTTGTCCAGCCATGCTGATCGGCTCGCCTGGATGGCGCTCTTGCGCGCGCCCTGGTGTGGGCTACAACTCCAGGACCTGCTGTGCATCGCCCAGTTCGGCGAGACCCCATTGTTCACGCCAATCTGGTCTACGATTCAACAAAGCGCACTGCTCGATGGGCTCAGCCGTGATGGCAGATCGCGTGTGCTGCATGTCCAGGGAGTACTGTGCCAGGCGTTTGATAACCGCGACAGGCTCAGTCTTCGCGCGTGGGTGGAACAGGCCTGGCTGGGCTTGTGCGGACCGCAATGCGCTCCCGATACAACAAGCCTGCTGGATGCGCAGAGTTTTCTAGAACTGCTCGAAAGTGCTGAATCCGAGGGAGTTGGGCTTGATTTCAACTGGCTTTCGCAGCGTCTGCAGCGCTCTTTTATGAGCCCTGGCGACGCCGATAGCAGGGTGTTGTTGCAAACCTTGCACAAGGCGAAAGGTCTGGAGTTTGATCGGGTAATCATCCCGCAACTGGACAGGCTATCGCGCAGCGAAGAACGCGATATTCTACTCTGGGACGAACACAGCAATGCCCGCGGTGAACGGTCGTTTCTACTGGCCGCGAATGACCACAGTCTCGCCAATACGCCTACGCTCTACAATTACCTGCGCTTGCAGCGACAGCAGAAAATGCAACTTGAGGCGACCAGACTTTTGTATGTGGGCGCAACCCGAGCGATTCGCCATTTACGGTTGACGGCCAACGTAAAGACCGAGTCCAAATCGGGGGATTACCGAAATCCCTCAAGGCGTAGCCTGTTGAGTTCGGTGTGGCAGACGTTCCGGCAACAGATGATAGTACACGCTGACACCACTGCTGGCTCTAGCGTCACTAACCGTCGGGCGGCCTCGGTTTTTACGCGTCTGTCGCGACCTGCGACATTCCCACCATACTCCACGCTCACAGCTAAAGTTGCCGCGATCAATCGATCCAAACCAGTTGCCGCTAACGATCTGGAGCGCAGTATTGGAATCGTTGTGCACGGCGCTCTTGAAGAGCTGACGCGCCGCGCGGGATTGCCCAAGGCGTTTAGCAGGGACGACAGACGCCATTGGCAGCTAGCGCTGCAACGCGAGGGCCTGCAGGGGAGGGTGCTTGATGCCGCACTAAAGGCCGTTCTCCTGTCGGTCAGCCAGTCCCTGCGTGAGGGCGGCCCGGGGCGTTGGGTGTTGGGTGCAGAGCATTCAGAGGCGCACAGCGAATGGCAGCTGACAACCGTGGACGCCGATGGTCAATTGCGCGATATGATTATTGACCGGAGCTTCATTGACGCCGCTACGAGCGTACGCTGGATCATCGATTATAAAAACAGCCAACCCGCACTTGGCGAAGAGCTTGAAGCATTTGCAGCGCGTGAGAGCGCGACACACATCGACCAACTGCGCCGTTACCGCAACGCCGTGCGGGGTTTGGATAATAACCCTGTGCGCTGTGCCTTGTTTTTCACTGCCGTCGG
>JBDNIE010000380.1:0-2848 GCA_041688425.1 Halioglobus sp.
CCGGCTGCACTGCACGGCATCATGTCGACGCGCACCATATCCGCCACTGGGCCGACGGTGGCGAAACCCGCCTCGACAATCTGCTGCAGCTGTGCCGTCACCATCATCGCCTGGTGCATGAAGGGGGTTACAGCCTGACTTGGGACGGGGCCGGTGGGCCGGTATTTGCTGCGCCCAACGGCAAGCTGATCCCGAATGGCCCCGATACACGTTTCTGCGGGAACGTGTTTGCACTCACCACGGGCAATCAACGGGAACGGCTTGATATCGGGGCGGGAACTCTGGTGCCGCTGTGGCATGGGGACAATATGGATGATGGGATGGCGGTGCAGGGGTTAATTCAACGGGAGTGAGCGCGAGGTGTCGCCAGGCATTGAGCTTATCCTCGATTGCTGTGTTAACACCGGCATGTTGGGTTGCCCATATCACTCGAGTTCCTCGTCCTCGTCCTCGTCCTCGCCCTCTTCCTCTTCTCTATTCTCCGCCAGCCCGGGATAGAACGATGAGCTGAGGGAAAGGAATCCCACTATCTCATCCCCTAACTCTGGACAATGAGATTGTTGCACGGCTGATTCTCGGTAGCCGGTGCAATCAACATGGAGTAGCAGCCCCTAGTATCGTGGATACCCGATGGCCTAACAATTGACGCAAACAGCAGGTATTTGACTACATCGTAATGATGGGGCCTCTCCAGTGGAGTTCGAAAAGGGGTACTGTGAGAAGCTATCAAGTCTTTAGGAAACTGGGGGCTTGCCGCCCTCTATTTCTGAAAACGACCGAACACTTCTTCCCGATGCCACCGCAGAGCTTCTTGATGAGGGTGATTATCTGTATCCTTCGGCAAGCCGATACTTTGACCATGCATATCCAATATTGCGAAGTTCAAACTTTCGCTTTTGCCAGCAGAAGGATGCACGAGCACTTCGTATTGATCTGAAATGGTGAATACCCCGCGGTCAAATGCCCAGTGGGCGGTATGACTCAAAGCAAGACCATTTCGCGGGTCATCAGTACCTTTCACCTCTTTGGGAATAATGTGTGCAGCCTGAGCTTCTACGTATTTGCCGTAAGCAAATCTCGTTGAGGTGACAGCACAGGTAGAACCATAGTTCTCCAAAACGATTTTTCGGAAGGCTACACCACGTTTTTGTTTTGAGACCTGATACACAGCCCTGTCTTCAGAAACAAATGGTGACCATGCCTCCAAGCTCTCTAATTGCAAAGCTGTCTCGATCAAGTCATCACTCAGTACTTGGCCAGGGGCAATTTTCTGCTGAAACGCGTCGATAGTGACTTCCCGAATCCTAAACAAACGCTTTTGATCATCAAAGCTCTCAATGAAGCCAAGGCCGAGAATCTTATAGCGGGTGCCATCCACATGCATTTTATTAGATAGCTGCTTAATGACCAAAACCGGCTCAGCATCTCGCATGCAATTAAACAGCGACAAATTTACCTTGCTATCTAGCGAACCAAACTTGGGTGAGTAATAGAAAAACCAACTTCGATCTTGGTCAAACTCTAAACGATCAGCATAGGGGTTCTTCAACATGCTAGCGATGGTTAGTGCATGCGATGAATCCGCTGGCTTGTAGATACCCTCAATCAAGTTATGAACTCTAGTTACACCCGGAATTACTTCAGCAGTTTTTTGAATAAAGCGCGCTGGAACAGCTCGCCCGAAATAGGGAGCCAGTTTTGAAAACACATTCCAGCGACTATCTAGCATTCCAATCTATTCCTATTCAGAGTTAAGCCTGCAGAACGGCCATTGCGCTGATATTCCAACAAAATCATACTCAATCTCTTTTATCAAATTACTCTTGCGGCCTTTCCAAGCGGTCAGCCCGTTTGTGTTTCCACCGCGAATAGCTACCCCCGCCATAAAAAGACTCTGAGCCCATATTTTACTGGTAAGCCAGTATCCAGTTGCTGGGGCCACCTGGAGTGACGGGTGGGCTGGTAAAATGGCTAACCCGCTAGCCACAGGTCTAGCAGCTAACCCACTGAAACCTTCTCTTCAATAAAAGCTTGAGCACATTGATAGTGCCAGTTGGTCCGTGTTCTTGTGTTGAACCTTACGAGCTCACAGCCAGGCGCATCCGGTGGTGACGCTGAATTGTAGAAAATGTAACGCACACTTTTAATATCCTTCGTAAGTTCACAAAAGAGGCTCACATAGTCCTTGCCACCAAAAAACACCACGGGCTCAGTTGTCTCCGCCGGCAGCGTGGAGAAATCGGAATAACGATCCCTGCTGCGACGCCTTTTATAGCCTTCTGCGCTGGCACTGAAGGTAATGTCATACATTGGCGCTAAAAAATCTGCCGCTAACAACCCCCAACCCGCAGAGAGGACATAAAGCTTGTCTTGTCCAAAACGATCCAGCAGCTTTTTGTATGTTCTGTTGCCATACAACTGCCACGCAGGCATTAGTTCCAAGGGGTTTCCGCCGGGCTTAGCGTTATAACTAGTCAGATGATCGCGCCATGTGAGGTCGCCATCGGCCACATTATTGACCTCGTCATCAGGGCGGGCATAGTCAACAATTGCACTCCCAGGAGTGCTTTTAGGTTCTGCTGTTGAATTGCATCCATGTTTGACCCAGTAATTGCACTGAATATTGAACCATGCTGATTGGGATAACTGCACGAAATCATTCTGAAACATTGCTTTAGACTTGGGCCAACTATTCAGTGCAAATATCGTAAGCGTAAAATAAACGACGGGGTGGCGCGTTAGAGTTTGATCTGCTCTGGGTTTACATTGCCCGGCAGCAGGGCTTCGATAGCCTCAACGGTCTCGGCCCTGGGCAGTTCTGCAAACAGATACCGCAGGTAGGCATACG
>JBDNIE010000381.1:0-3541 GCA_041688425.1 Halioglobus sp.
GATTGGGCAGAAATTCCTGAAAAGCAGAGAACTCAACAAGCCGCTGCACGACTTTTTGATGCGGAAACCGCCAGATGTGGATAGGGACCTGCTCATTGCGATTGATCAGGCCGATGGGGATGACAAGTTAGGGAAAATATCCGAAGTCGTCACTGCACTGAATAATTCCCTCATTACGATTCAGGGGCCCCCGGGCACAGGGAAGACCTACACAGCATCGAGGGTGATTTTGAACTTGCTGAGGTTAGGCAAGAGTGTCGGTGTGTGTTCTAACGGCCATAAAGCCATCGACAATCTTCTCATTAGTATCCATGAATTATGTGAAGAGGAGGGCGAGAGCTTCGCTATTTCAAAGGTTAAACGCGATGATGATGAGCTGTTTGAGCAATATCCGTTCCATCAGATTCGATCGACGGGGGATATAGGCGAGGGAATTCAAGGCGGAGGCTGTGTAGTCGGTGCATCGGCGTGGGGCTTTTCGCGCCCGGAGGCTTGTGTCGACTATCTGTTCATAGACGAGGCGGGGCAAGTGTCAATCGCTAATCTTGCAGCAATGAGCCCGCAGGCTAAGAATATTGTGTGCCTCGGTGATCAAATGCAGCTCCCGCAGCCGGTTCAGGGCTCACACCCGGAGGATAGCAGCTTATCAATCCTGGATTACTTCTTGCTGGGCCAGTCTACAGTGCCTGCGGATATGGGTATTTTCCTGAATAGAACTTACCGGATGCATAAAAACGTCAATCGCTTTATTAGTGAGGCCATCTATGGTGGTCGTTTGGGAAATGATCCAGCCTGTGATCTTCAGGAAATTCAGCTGGAGCAAGATGCACAAGAGGAGATTTCAGCGAGCAATGGCATTAGATACATAGAGGTTTCCCATAGTGGCAATAAGCAAGCGAGCCTGGAAGAGGTTGAGCGTATTGCGAGTCTAATCAAGTCGCTAGAAGGTAGTACATGGACCGACAAGGAAGGGACAGATCATCCCGTTAAGCCTAAGGATATACTCGTCGTCGCGCCCTTCAATTATCAGGTAAATGAACTCAAGAAGAAGGTTGGTGACTCAGCCAGAGTAGGGACTGTTGACCTGTTTCAAGGTCAAGAGGCGCCTGTCGTCATTATTTCCATGACAGCGAGTACCGCAGAAGATTCTGCGCGTGGACTGGATTTTCTTTTAAGTAAAAACCGAATTAACGTCGCTATATCGAGAGCTCAGGCTCTGGCTATTGTGGTGGCTGGTAAGTCACTTCTAGAGGGATCACCCAATAGGCTGAGTGATATACGTTTATACAATCTATTTTATAAGTTAAGAGATTATGCGATTTTTTCAAGGAGAGAGTAATCAATGTTGAACTCAGCAGAGATTGAACAAGGCCTGAGTCGACTCGGGTTCGATGTGAATGTGGACAAAATTAGAATTCACTCAGCGCATAGAGACGATATGGAGCATGCGTTCTATATTAAAACGCCAAATTCTAAATCGATATCCGGAGTCGTTAACAAGGCACCGTTGGTCGTGCATTCCGATTATCTGGAACGGCTTCGAACAGCCAATGGTCACTTAACCGGAATTGACCTGATTACAGAGGAGTTTTTTCATAACAGTAATATGGAGGATTTTCCTACTCGAATCCAAACCGGAGAAACGCCGACCCATTATGGTTTAGCCGTTAATGTAGAGGACCAAGAGGCACTGTCCCGATTCGTTGAATGGCTAGGCAGTTCAGGTGATCAGGTGATGCCGGTGGCATCTGTCTTGGATGATATTGCCAATGCAGACGCTGAACTTAAGACTGCCAGTGACACAGAGAAAGAATCAATTGTTAAATCGCGATTAGGTCAGGGAAAATTTCGCGCGAACCTACTGAGTTATTGGTCCGTGTGTGCCGTTTCAGGGGTTACTTTGCCCGCATTTCTGCGCGCGTCCCACATCAAGCCATGGCGCGACTGCACAAACTCCGAACGGCTCGATACGTACAATGGCCTTCTTCTAAATACGACTTTAGACGCGGCCTTTGACAGGGGATTCATTAGCTTTGCAGATGATGGCGGAATTTTGATTAGTGCCGCATTGAAAGATCATGCCGGTGAACTATCAATTTCAGAGCAGATGTCATTGAAGTCAGTAAATGATCATCATCGAAAGTATTTGGACTGGCATAGAAGGCACGTTTTTGACTCGGCACATTGCCTAGCGGCTAGTGAAATCGAATAAGATGCTGGACAAGGGGAGGATAGAAAACGGTGAGGTTAGGCGCTCGCAGCGCGTTCTCGCGATGATTCACGAGTTGCATAAGCAGGGTTATCAGCGTCTTGCCATCTTCTCTGGAATGGCACCGAGCGGGTTATATTGGCGTTGCCAAGTTCATCCATACGATTCCATTTTCAGATCTCCAGACAATGTTTTGGAGGTGTATGCTTCCGATGAAGTCGAAGTTGCCGAATACAGTTCCGGAGAGTCAAATAACTATTTTGGCTGGACGGATGCTACGTCAGATACAGCGCGGCAGCTTGCAGACAAGTTCGTAGAAAGATTCCCCAGATTAGCCACAGCGGGTCTGGGGGACTGTTTCCCTTACTCCGGTTGGTTTAACCTCATGCTCGGGCGCAGTGAGCGGGGCGATCTGCCAGTCATGTATTCTGATGACGGCCTGGATGGAACTGATTGTCGGGGCTCCGCGACTGGGTCGCCCATTACGTTTCCACCCCATAATGCGTTGAGAATCCAAAAT
Source organism: Halioglobus sp. (assembly GCA_041688425.1). GTDB lineage: Bacteria > Pseudomonadota > Gammaproteobacteria > Pseudomonadales > Halieaceae > Marimicrobium. The sequence goes on from JBDNIE010000381.1 coordinate 2,730, forward strand.
GGTATCTTGCTTTCGAGGCGATCTATCTCGCGACATTTTGTAGAAGAAAATGATTGGCACACTGCGTATCAACCACTAGTAGACAAAATGGGACAGAATTTGAGGAAAAGTACGCCTGTCATTTTGCCAGAGTACCCCTTGCCGCTAGTAGTAAATGGCGACGAAAGCTATCACGATTTGTTGTTCCAAATCGGGGCATATTGGGAAGGGGCTATCTACTACCTGGTTACTATACTGCGGTACGACTCACCCGAACATTTTCTGTCTGATTACCTGTCTGAAAATATGTCAAAAGCCGAAGAATGGGATTTGTTCAAAATCACGTGGGATGATCGTGGGCAGCTCAGCCTGTTGTTGGCCTATTTTTGTCGTATTGTTCTCCAGGAGAATTATTCTCCTGACCAGGATCATATGGGAGAGGCTAGACAAGCGCAGGTCGTTAGGTGGTTAGCTGACTTCGAGGCATCGCACGAAAGACCGCTGTTGTATCCAAACCCGTACTACGGTGGAGGAAACCCTCTGCACCTAGGGCAGGCTAATGCTAGGTTTTGCAACAAGTAGCATGACGATGCCCGGAAAATCAAAGATCGCGGATTCAAATTCCAAGTGCATCACAGGTTAGGCTGCTAACGCAGCCCTATGATCGTTCATTATCTGGGCTGGAGTTTTAATGACGTGGTCCAGCATTTCTTTGCAACCCAGTTAAGCGGCTTTCTTCAGTTCCGCCATCTCCGCTTCATACTGATTGGGGCTGACGTACCCCAGGTATGAATGCAGCCGATAGCTGTTGTAGAACATGGTTATATAATTCA
>JBDNIE010000382.1:0-1484 GCA_041688425.1 Halioglobus sp.
AGCATAGTATTGTGGCTCTGGATGCGTGATCTCTAGATGTGTTTCACACATTTGGCTATTGCTAGCGCGTAAGTTAGCAGACTTCCTCCGACTAGACTGGAATCATCACTACAAACTATGCAATCCTTGCGTCAGGGCGTCACAACAGTGGGATTCCAGCACTATGGTCTTCCTTCGTTCTGTTGATGACATAGTAGACAATCAAGAGTCCGCTGACTGCCAAGAAAAATAATTGCTGTGGCAGTAGCGTAGCCATTTTCTAAAAAATGCACGAGTGAGTAGCCTGAATGAACACCCGATTACGTAACCTCCCCCTACTACTTTTAGTGAGCTGCCTGCTTGTTGCATGTGGTGAAGACCTGAGCAGTGAAGAGCATCTCAATCAGGCCAATCTGTTTTTAGATGAGGGGCAGTATGAGGAGGCCATTATCGAGCTGAAGAACTCGATAAGGAAAGACGCGGGTAACGCGCGCGCACGCACGACTCTGGGAACGGTATATTTTGATAGGGCTTTCTATGCAGACGCCGATAAGGAGTTGTCCAAGGCGCTTGCCTCTGGCATGGATCCGACCGCTGTAGTACCGGTGCTAGCGCAGGTGCTTCTAGGTTTGGGCGAGTGGGATCGACTGGAAGAACTGTCGTCGGACGGACTGGACTCAGAGAGTCGTTCGACTCTGCAGGCTGCCCAAGGTGTTGCGAGGCTCTATGAGCAAGACCTGGAAGGTGCTTCGGAACTCATCGATGCCGCTGCTCAGAACGAACCAAGCTCACCTTATGCACAGGTCGCGGCGTCGCGATTGTCGATGGTGAAAGGTGACTCCGCGGGGGCCAGAAAGCGGTTGCAGGCTGTTATTGCCGCAGATCCCCAATTCTCGCCAGCCTGGAATTTGCTGGGAGACATTGAGCGCGAAGAAAAAAATCTAAAAGCAGCTGAGGACGCCTATACAAAAGCAATTGGTCTGACGAAGAATAGTTTCGAGTCGCTGTTGAACCGAGCAATGGCGCGAATCGAAATGAAGAAATTCGAGGAGGCTAGCAAAGATCTGGCGCGGCTAGAGAAAGTCTACCGCCCGGCAAAGGAGCATCCCGGAGTGCAGTTTGCGCGCGGCATTGTGTACCTACAAACCAAGGAAGTTGATTTGGCGATTGAGTCATTGGAAAAAGCGGCGGAGTTTCCGGATAACTACCCGGAAAGCCTTTACTATCTCGCTGCAATCTATACTGATAAAGGTCGTAATGAGCAGGCATTGAACAATGTTAACCGTTATCTGTTACTAGTGCCTGAGAATCCAGCGGGCTCAAAGCTGGCGGCAAAGCTGGAGTTGTCTATAAAGAACTTCTTAAATGCAGAAAGGCTACTTGTTCCCGTTGTGGCGGCGAACAAAAATGATATTGAGGCCCTCAATCTCATGTCAAATGCGCTTCTGGCTCAGGGTAAGTCCGGAGCGGGAATCGAGTTGTTGGAAAGGGTGGCAGGCCTTGAA
>JBDNIE010000080.1:0-63995 GCA_041688425.1 Halioglobus sp.
AACAATAACGACAGTACCAATACCGCACTGACACTGCTGTCTGAACGCTATGAACTGACCAGCACCGACAGTGTTCCGGAAGGTGTCACGTTCGATCCTGAAAAACGTGATTTTTACGCTACCAGCTTACAGGGTGGCAGTATTGTTCGAATCGGCGCCACCGGTGATGAATCGGTTTTTCGTGCGGCGGATAACCGAGCAGAGTTGGTTGGCGCGAAGGTCGATGCCGAGCGACGGCGCCTGTGGGTATGTGCTCAAAAGGTCGATGGGGGCGACAACCGTGTTTGGGTATTCGATCTCAACAGCGCCGAATTGACTATGGAGTTTTTTCTGGGCGCCATCACCGCCAACGGATCCTGCAACGACCTGATACTGGATAGCGCAGGCGTTGCCTATGTGACCGACCCAGCCAGCCCATTTCTTTATCGACTTGACCCTGCCACAGGGAGTGGCTCGATCCTGGCCACCGATCCATTGTTTGCAGATGTCACCAGCGCTGGCCTCGGTCTGAACGGTATCGCACTCACGCTGGATGAAACAGTGCTGCTTGTAGCAAAATTCTTCCCTGCGTCGCTGCTGCGCGTGAGCCTGCCCAATGGCAGTTCTGTTACACCAATAGCATTGACCGGCCACGCCCTGCCCTCCCCGGATGGCCTGGTCGTATTAGACGATGATGTTTACGCCGTCTCTGGCGACAGTGTCAGTCGCGTGCGCCTGAACACCGATTTCAGTGCAGGCGAGGTTACAAACATCCCGCAAAAAAGCGGACTGTCCACCGCGACTATCGCGGAATCGGATATCTATGTCATCAAGAGCGAAGTGACAAATTTTGTACTCATGCAACCGCTTAACATACCATTCGAAATCTTCCGGTTGGATACTGAAGCGTTTGAACAGTGACACGCAGCGCTTGATTCTCTCTCCTTGCGCCAGATCAACCGTTTGTAAATCGCCTGCGCTATGATCAAGCCGATAGTTTTTCAACTATAGGTATGCCATGAACAAGCACGCTCCCGCCCGCAAGAAACGCCATCGTAAATTGTTCCGAACGGTGGAGGTGCCGGACAATCTGGAGGACGTGCTGGGCATCGACACCGCCGCTAAGGTCAACCCTGCCCTAGCTGACCATAGCATGGAAGCTGTGGAGACCCTCTGGGAGACATGCGAGAAGCTCTAGCGCTCCGGCGTCTATCCTATGCTGTCATTTTGACTGCGGCGCAGGGGCGAAATGTTGATCGCACAGCAACTGCGCCTGCCCCCATGCCGCAAGACGCGGCAGGTCTTCAACAGGAAATCCCAGTCGGGGGCAGGCCATAGTGCTGAGAGGGTGATTAGGTGTTTTAGCTCCCCTGCCTCAGGAGTCTAGGTGATATTCGAGCTGTATAAAACAGGTAATACTGTTTGTTTTATACTGCCGAACCTCCGCTACTGGACCTCTCTGCCGTGCATCAGATCATCGAGTTCGCCGGGCATCCGCCTGGGCATTACAAGGCGACTGCGCCTCTGCGTGTCGGTAGGTTCCCGCAAGCGAGCCCGCCGACAAGGCAATGCTCAATCCATTGGCTGCGCCATCTCTACTGCACGACGCTCTGATTTTTCCCACACACGAATGTAACCCTCTGCAGACTTGAACAACGGCTCAAGTTCCTCATCAGTAACACCGTCGCGGCGCACATCTTCTATCAGTTCCGCGACCAGGCCCAGATGAACCATGCCCTCGGTATTGAAGTCCAGCGTGCGATTGCCGACCACGGGTTGCTGCAGCATGACATCACCGGCGTAAGACGCGAAAGGATAGGTGATGGGGTCGGTTTGCGGATCCCTGCAGCCACTATTTTCTCCGAACCGCGGGCCCGGCGCACCGGCAAAACCGTTGAGGTCGAAGCCGAAACCCTCCGCTTCGAAAGCACCAGCCTCGCGCATCAACTCGACGCGCGACTGCAATCCATCGTCCATGGTGGCAGGCTCGCTGGCAGAGCGACAACGGCCGAAATTAAACTTGGACATACCACCCAGCTTGTATATCTCACCATTATTATTGCGACCGTGGGTGCCGACGGCCGGATAATCATACTCCTGCAATATCTCAAAAGCGCGTTGGTAGCTCCTGCGTGGTAAGTGATCCACTTCAATGACGATGCCGCGCTTCATCATCTCGCGCATGAGAAATTCACCCAGATCGGTGAAGCCGTGGTTTTGGCAATAGTCGCCCTCTAGCCGTCCGCCGCTCAACAGACTGATATTGGGCAGCAGCGCGCCAATGGGGCTTTCATCAAAGCCACTCATGTCAAACGGCGGCGGTGAATCGTAGATATCACGTGGCTGGTTGAGGTTGGCATAGGTGACGCCACCGTTGTCAAAACCGCCGGGGAAGGTCAACAATTCTGGCGGGCATATCGAGAAATTGGAGTAGTGACCAGTATGGCCAAAATTACCGATATCACTGACACGCCGGTCACCGTCGCCGGCAGAAAATGCATTGTCGAATTTGTGGACAGGGAAAAGTACCCGCACTCCCTTGGCATGGTAATCATCCAGCTTGGCCAGGACATCCGCCTCAGTACACTTACTGAAACTTCCAAAAGGAACAAGATAGCAATCAAACAGGTCAGAAGTCTCAATACCCAGCACTACGGCCAGATTGCCCGCTTTGATCTGCTCACGCGCCTCCTCCGGGCTGAATACGATGCGGAACCAGCCTTGGCCCGGGCCACCGGAAAGCGCATCAATATAACGCTCCATCGCATAGGTATCTTCGATAATTCTGTCGACCGCAATCATGTCATTACAATCGTAGCGCTTAGGATTGGCGCCGATACCCGTGACCAGCTGGCACAACACCTGGTTGGTGGTCGCGTGCTGCACCAGTAAACGCAGCCCGGATAAGTACGCGCGTTCAATCCACTTGTAATACTGAACCTGGTGCGTGGCGCTCACGGGTGCATTGGGCCAGGATGTGAAGGTGGGGTAGCCGTCCGTGTCGTGATCCTTCTGCGGCAGCTGGCCGACCGCTATGGCCGGTAGCAATTCATTGAAATCACCTATACCGTCGCTGAAGGTCGCGCCCATAAAATCCTTGCGCCCGTCAACGCCGTGGGTCAGCTCACAGCTGGGCAGCGCATGTTCAACGCCCAGCGGATGGTAGGGCGCGCCGTGGAACACACCGCCGCCGCCAAAGCCCAGATTGGTAAACACATGAGAATGCGTTTCCACAAAGCCAAACAGCGAGCCGTCCTCAAATTCAGTAAAGGTTACCCCTCCGGTCGCATCGACGGTCAATTCGGGAAATTCCGCACAATCGGTTTGCTCGACAAACGACAACGCAGCGCCTTCAGCCGCAGCAACCATGGCGCCATCCACACCGATGTAATTTCCCGATTTAATATGTTGCAACATGAACTTCGCATCCGGCGCAGCCAGCAATTGCCACTCGCCTTCAGACTGCATGCGGTCCTCGACTACAACCTTGTCACCCACCATTGTTGTGTCGAATGCGAGCGCGATCTGCCTGGTCAGCTGTGCACCATCGGACGTAAGGTAACCCCGGCCCTCATCATAAAGCAGGTATTTCCCCAGGTCTGAGGGCCGCAACAAAAAGCGGCTGGCGTCGGACGCCACGCTGGCCCCAAGCCCGAAGAGCCCGACAACGTTGCCCGCAGCCAGAGCAGGCGCATCACCGACTGCGATAAAGCTCGCGCCATCATCCGGTGATATGGCAACACAGCTGTTTGCCACTGCAAATACAGACTCATCATTGGGCGGAACGACCACGGGATTATCAACGGGCGGAACGACCACCGAATTGCCGGCACTGCTACTATTATTATCATTATTGCTACTACCGCAGCCTGCCATCGGCAGTGCCAGCACCGTCAAGTACATCAGCCGGATCATTATATTTCGCATAGTCGTACCGTTATTAATTATTGAATGGATTGAGTCGGTGCATCACCTCAACAGATGTCAGTATCAGGTACGTGCAGCGGATTCACGCGCCAGTTTTTCATAGGCTTCACATGCGGGTGTTTGTAACTGGTCAGCATCCTGCATCATTTCGCAGGTAAGTGTATTCATACTTTGCATGCAGGCCACGGCAGGCTTGTACAGTGGGTGCCCAGTCGCGACATCGCCCACTCTGCCCTGCACTTGCGCGCACATACCGTCCAGCATGGGTTGCATCATCTGTCGCGCCTCCGGCGTGAGCTCCGCGCCTTGTAACTGCTCCATAGCACAGGACTTCACTTTCTCACACAGCGCCTGTGCCGCAACGGCGAATTCTTCCGCGCGGGCAGAAGAAACCGTTATCAGGCACAGCAGAATCGCTGGTAATCCTATCTTTATCATCGTTTCTCTCCTCCCCCCAACTGGCTAGAATAGCGCGAATCATGCCGATTGGGGAGCCCCTTGATCGAGGTGGTCTACAAGCAAAAAAGACTGGACTAAACGTCGCCCTGTTGACGATCAATGATTAAGCAGGCCTACATACTATGTAGTGCTGCATTTCTTCCACCGGGTCATTCAGGGACTCAACTTCCCAGCCGGTATTCTCCAGGAGCCTCAAAGCATGCTCTCTGGAATACATTGCAACTTTTAGTGGCTGATCGGCCACCATATCTACGAAATCTGGTGGTCCTTTATTTTTCAGCGCATTAATAAGGTGCTGTCTGTATTTCTCGGAGGCAATAATATCAGCGGACTTCAGTCTGCGTGCATAAAAATCTATATACCCATGGCCGCCACTTGTCTCTTCATTAACGAATACAGTGTAGAACAGCCTGCCATCTGGCTTGACATACGCACGGAGCATCTTAAGCATTGCAACATAATCATGTGGAGCCAGATGAGTGAACACTGAAAACAGGCAGATAAGATCGAATTTATCCTCGCCAATGGGTAACTTGGTTTCTGCTGTAAGCGGTTCACCGTCGTTATTATACATTTCGTTGTGGGTGTTCATGTGGTGGAAGCTGAACCGGGGGTCGTCCACGTTTGACTGCAGAAACTCGATCATTTCGGCATAAACATCTATACCCACGTACTGGCCTATCGGCAGGTTTCTGTCGAGGATAGCCTGCGTGAACTTGCAGCCGCAGCCTATATCCAAGAGCTTGGTGGCACCAAGATCTGCGAGGCCAAAATGTTGACTCATGTGCGCGATGAGGTCGACGGCAATTTCAACTGAAAACTGCTCATCGTCGGCTCTATACCCTCGCCGAAGATTTCGAGGAACCTTAAAGGCTAAACCTGTCATCGTATATCCTCAGCAGGAATTTGGGCCCATAGGCAATTTCTTACCAACGAAAGCTAGCATCAAATGGACCAGCTTGAAAGTTAACCTGCCCTTTGCATGGCTGGCAACTTCGGCATACTCCAGTCGCAGAAACACTGGTGAGGGAAAGCCTGATACTTTTTTTGAGCCCGGTGACACCCTCAATGTTTCACTGGGGCCTCACAAATCAGCCATTCTTCCTAGTGGGCTGCGCCAGCCAGTCCTTCTGCCGTGGACCAGATGGCGGCCCCCAGCCGCTTGCCCAGAACGCAAACGGTTTCCGTCTGGTTCAAATCCGGCTTCGTGCGCAGGGTCTCCCGAACGGCGGCGACCGTCTCTGCTGGCTCGTTGCGCATCAGGTGCACGCCCGCCAGGGCCAACCGAGGCAAGTACAGGCGGTCATCCTCTTGGCATGCGTTGGTGGCGGATTCGAGCGCGCCATCCAGATCGCCCTGTGCCAGCTGTGCCAGCGCCAGCGCCGTTCCCCAGACGGACAGGCGGCTGTCCGCAGGACTGCAGGCCATGCCCTCGGCCAGCAGTCCAGCGGCGGCTTTGTAGTCTTGCTTCATCATCAGCGCCGCGCCAAGTGCGGTCTTTGCATGGCCGTTTTGCGGCCCCGCCTCAATCGACTTGTACAGAATCGGCAGCGCGCGCTCCAACTGCCCCACATCAGCCAGCGCGCAGCCCACTAGCCCCAGCACGGTGGAGTCCTGGCTTTCCAGATCGAGCGCCCTTTCTGCGGCCGCAAGAGCTGCGGGTACCACCCGGTCATCGTCACGCAACAACCCGACCCGATGCCCCAGCGCCTTGACCAGCGCGAGATAGGCATGCGCCAGAGCCAAGCCAGGCTCCAGCGCGACAGACCGCTCAATAAAGTCGGTGGCCTCGACAAAGGTGGCTCGGTTCCATCCGCGCAAGGCGAGCAGCCCGATAGCTTTCAGGAGGCAGGCGCGGGCATCAGCACCCCCACCTGGCAACTGCATGTCGGCCACCATGGCCTGCATCAGCCGGGGTTCGATGCGACGGATCACCTTGCACATCAGGATTTCCTGATCACCGGGCCCATTGAGCGTTTCGAACCGCTGGGCCCAGATTTGAAGCCCGTTGCGCGTTTCGGTCAGCGCCGCGTCGGCCGTGAGGGTGTTCTCTGTCCGCTGAAGCCGCAACTCGAGCAAGTAAGAGATGGCGAAGCGGGCGCGCAGCTCACGCGGATCGGTCACCTCGTCTGCCAGATCAAACGGCGAGGCGATTTGCAGCAAGGGTATGCGCGCCAGGATAGACGCGGCGCGCGCACCTGTTGCGCGGGCCAGCGGGCGCAGCGCCGGGTCGTTCATCGCGTCAACGCAGCGAACGTAGAGCACGGGCTGTGCGCCAGTGTCGGCATGCCAGCTTTCAGTGTCAGCACACACCGGCTTACCTGATTCAACCGGCTCGAGCGGCATGACCCACTGGATACCGCGCCTGCGGACGGTCCGTATGTATTTTTGGTCCCGTCCTGTGTCGCCGACCGCCTTGCGCGCCAACTTGATGGCGGTGGAGATGCTGGTGTCTGACACGATCCGCCCCTTCCAGACCTGCGCCATCAAGGCATCGCGACTCACCACCACGCCTGGCTGCTCCAGCAGCAGCACCATCAGATCCAGCACCAGGGGTTCAACCGCCACTAGCGCCGAGCCGCGACGCAGTTCAAACGCGTCGCGGTCCAGAACGAAGCCGTCGAATCGAAAATTCATGGCCATCCCGTCCTCCTGTGGCTCGGGAAGGCCAAGCACCTTCCCTCATGAAAAGCCCACTTTACCCTCATCCAGGCCTCAAGCAAAACGCGCTTCATGGCCGCAAGCTGTGGTTCTCGCCCGGTACTTTCGCCGCAGCGATTAACCACCGAAAGGAAATCATCATGCCATTAGTCGACATTCACGTAATAGAAGGCGTCTTTAGTGCCGCCGACAAACAGCAAATGATCAGCAAGGTCACCGACACCATGGTCGCCATCGAAGGCGAAAACATGCGTGGCGTCACCTGGGTTCGCGTCCATGACGTGCCCAGTGGGCAGTGGGGTATCGGGGGCAATGCCCTTACCACCGCCGATGTCAAAGCGCTGCAAGCGGGCAGCTGAATAAAGCTGGAACCTCATGAGGGCCGCAGGGCGCCCCAGGCCGGGCAACGTAATGTGTCGTCGCACAGGCAGCTATCGGCGTGATGCCGTTGCTGCTGGCGATTGCAACTAATCACCAGCGTAACGCGCGACTGTTATGGCATTGTCGCGGTTTAGTAAACCCGTAGCGCTCTGGACGGCCTTCGCGATTACTGAATTTGGCCTTGTGCAGGCCGGCCCTGGTATTATCCGCCATATTCGCCCGAGAGGGAAAAACCTAGTCTGAATCGTGCATGGAAACAATAACACTGCGAGTATAAAGAGGCCGGGGGTTACCCATGCTGAAATCCGTCAGCTCTATTCTGATGAGCGTCGCGCTATTGCTGCTCGGCAACGGCCTACTCAATACGCTACTCGCATTGCGCGGAACCAGCGAGGGCTTTTCAACACTCATGCTTGGCTTTGTGCTCTCAGGATACTTCTTCGGCTTTATTTGCGGCACCTGGGTGAGCGGACGCCTGATACGACGGATGGGCCATATCAGAACCTTCGCATTTTGCGCGTCCCTGTGCGCCTCAGCCGCGCTCCTACACGTGTTGTGGGTGAACCCTTGGGTTTGGGCTGGTATTGAGGGTCATCTGCGGACTGGCGTTCGTGACGGTGATCACCGTAATCGAAAGCTGGCTAAACAGCCAAGCCGCCAACACCGAGCGGGGACGACTCTTTGCGGCGCACATGGTGACCAATCTTGGTGCACTGGCGATCGCACAGCAGGCACTGCGGCTAGGCTCTCCGGAGGAGTTTACGCTTTTCGCCATTGCCGCCGTCCTGATCTGCTGGGCCGTAATTACACTCTTCTTTGCCTGGGGCGGGCTCTCGTTTTCCCTGTACCCACTGGCTGTGGTACAGCTGATCGACCAGCTGCATCCAGACAAAATCATCTCCGGTACCGCCGACATGTTGGTCCTGCACGACGCGGGCTGCGCAGCGGCGCGCATTTTGAACCGATGGTACAGACAAGCTCCGAAGCGCTAGCGGTGATGCTTGAAGAACAGCAGGAGGACCTGTTCAACGCGCAGCAGCCGAAGCCTGACTCATGACAAGCGGGCGTGCTTTTCAGTGTCCAGCATCCGGCTAGAGATCAATTCTGGTGATTTTTGACCCCTGTATACCAAGACCCGCCATCAATCCTTCCTGGCCAAAGATGAAGGCGTAAACATCCTCTTTGGCCGTTGTGGTGGAGAGCGTTTTGGCGACACCATCGTCCACCACGACCAGGCTTGGCCCTATACCCACTTCCCAGCCATTACTGCTATCGAGGTACTCTCGGGCTGCATCGGTCATCAGGAACATGGCATAAGCGAACGTCTGTGCGCCCGCCTGAAGACCATAGCTTGCTGCGGCTATGTTGTAGTAAGCCACCACTTCACCGTCTACAAACAACGCTCCATTGCCGCCCTGACCACCAATAATCAAGCCAGCCTTGAGAATGTGAGGGAACACCAATATGGCGTCTGCCGTTTCACTGAGTTCCTTAGCCGTAGGATTTGTCTCGTACAGTCTGGTGAGGGCGTCTCGTGCTTCAGACTCGATTTTTTTGGCATCGGCTGCTAGCGATTGACCTGAGGCAACGAGTATCGCGACTGTCAAGGCACAAAAGATGAAGGTACGAGCAGTATTGATTAGTCGATTCATAATTAATTCTCTGTGGATGATAGCGTTGCCAATGAAACACCGACACGTCTCCAACCCATTTGTAAGGTTTTTCGGGCGGATGTCAAATAGAACATAGCCGGCTATTTGTCGGATGCGGCCTCTGCCTGGACGGGGAAGCGTGCCCGACACACTTTTTATTTCTGTAGACTAAACGGTGAATTCACCGGGACAATCAGCTCACCACACACCGACAGCACCTGATCGATACGGCGCTCCCAATAGAGGTAAATCCTTTGGCATTAACACGGATCGGCGAGCTGCTAGCGTGCATCGTTTGTTTTGCTGTTGGCAATGCCCTAGCGGCTCCCTCCACGCTTTCCATAGCGCGCGATGGGTGGGACTTCACGCTAGGCGCCGGCGAGCTGACTGCCCTCTGCGATGCTACCGTGGCCAACGCACAAGACGCTTTTGAGCTGCTCGAACGCGACACGTCACCCGCCACGGTGCAAAGTGTTTACGGCCCCTACGATGCTATGCAGGTCATGCTGCAGTCGATAGATCACGTCTGGTATATGAAAGCAGTGCACCCCGACACTAATGTGCAGGCTGCCGCAGAGCAATGTGTGACTGACTACACTGATTTTCTTGTCGCGGTGAACCTCTCGCCGACATTTTACCAACGGGTTGCTGCGATAGACCTGCAGAGCGCCAGCGAGTCCGAGCGCTTTATGATAGAAAAAAAGCTCAAAGCCTTTCGACAGGCGGGCGTAGACCGCGACCCCGCAACGCGCGCCAAAGTGCGCGCGCTGACCCGCACTATTACCGACCTTGGCAGCACCTACGAAAAAGCCATCCGGGTGGATAAACGCTTCGTCGATACAACTCCGTCGCAATTGGCAGGATTGCCACAGGATTTTGTCGATCGCCATAAACCAGACGACAACGGTATTATCCGCATGTCAACGGACTCTCCAAACTACCTTCCTATCCTGCATTACGCAGCAAACGATGACCTGCGCTATCGGCTATTCAAGGCCGCCAAGAACGTCGCTACGCCTGCGAACAGCGAGACACTCAAGGCACTCATCACGCGTCGTCACGAATTGGCTATCCTGCTCGGCTATGACAGTCACGCCGCCATGGCAATGGACGGGCTGATGGTCGGCACACCCGACACAGTGCAGAATTTCCTCGCGCAAGTGGGTGCGGCGGTGCAACAACCAGCCAACAGTGAACTAAATAGGCTATTGGCCAGGCGGCACACCGTCGAGCCGCAGGCCAAAGAGGTGCAGGCGTGGCAAGTGGACTGGCTGGAAAATCTTGTAAGGCAGGAAGACTTTGCTCTGGATAATAAAGAAATACGCGCCTACTTCCAGTTCGAGCATGTACAGGCGGGCATCTTCCAACTGATCGAGGACATGTTCGGCGTGCAGATCGTACCCTGGCAGACACCCTCCTGGCATAAAGACGTGAGCGCCTGGGAGATTCGTGAAGGGGGCAAACCCATTGGTCGCTTCTATCTGGATATGCATCCTCGGGACAACAAGTACGGCCATGCCGCGCACTGGGTTCTGCGCACAGGCCTTAAAGACGGCCAGCTGCCCCTGTCAGGCATGGCCACTAATTTCCCCCGTGGACTGATGGAACACAGCCAGGTCGAATCCTTCCTGCACGAATTCGGCCATTTGTTGCACAATATGTTTTCCGGCACCCAGCAATGGCTGGACATCTCGGGGATGTCCATGGAGCGGGATTTCGTAGAATCTCCGTCACAGATGCTGGAGCAGTGGGCGTGGAATTATGACACGCTGCGCGAATTCGCCGTCAATAAAAAGGGAGAACCCATCCCCCCCGAGCTTGTTGCAAAAATGAACGCGGCGCGACACTTTGGCGAAGCCGTAAATGTTGCAGCACAAGTTTTCTATGCCAACCTCGCTCTCAATTACTACAACACTGATCCCGACCTCTTCCAGCTATTACCTCTGCTGCAAACATTGCAGGCCCAGTATTCACCTTTTCCATACGTTAACGGCACGCACTTTTACAACAATTTTCGCCACCTCAACGGCTACTCATCCAACTACTACACCTACCAGTGGTCGCAGGCCCTTTCGATAGACATGTTCAGCCGCTTTCAGCGCAGCGGATTGCGGGACAATGCCACCGCGCGCGCGTACCGAAAACAAGTGCTGGCTCCGGCCGGCAGCAAGCCCGCCGCGCAACTGGTGGAGGACTTTCTGGGCAGGCCCTTTGCGCCCACCACCTATACTGAGTATCTGAAGCAGCTAAACTGAGACAAACCCGTCGCACTGGCGCGCCTAATAAGTTGACGCCAGCAATTATGCTCGTATGCTTCGCTCTCGCATGCCGCTAATAAGAGAAAAAGCTATGCAACAGTTATCCGGACAAGACGCTATGTTTCTGCACGCCGAACTGGACGGTCTGCCGCAACATATTGGCGGTGTCAGTGTCTACGACCAGTCCACGGTGCCGGGTGGCAAAGTCCGCTTCAAGCAGATACTCGACATGCTGCAAAATCGCGCCCACCTATCGCCCATTTTCCGACGCAAGCTGGCCTTCGTACCCTACAACCTGGGCCGGCCTTACTGGATAGAAGATCCGGATTTTGACATGGAATACCATGTGCGTCACATCGCCCTGCCCAAACCCGGCGACTGGCGGCAGCTGTGTATCCTGACCGCTCGTATTCACTCGCAGCCGCTACGCCGGGATAAGCCTTTATGGGAAATCTACGTCATCGAAGGACTCAATAATATCGATGGTTATCCGCCCGGCTGCTTCGCCCTGCTGATGAAGGTGCACCACTGCGCGATGGATGGAGCCACCGGCACCCAGTTTATGAACATCGTGCACGATCTTACCCCCGAGACGCGAAATGTGGGCGAGGCGCCGCCATGGCTTGTGGAGCGACCCTCCATGGCGAAAATGCTGGGCAAAGCCTATATCGACGCCTGGCGCAAACCCGGGCAAATATTCGACATAATAAAAGAGGCCGGCCCGACGTTCATGCGGCTGCGCAAGGGTAAGCAGGACAAGGATTTTCACAACCTTGAGGACAAACCGAAAACCCGCTTCCAAGGCAAGATTTCACGGCACCGCGTGGTGGAAGCGCGCAAATTCGACTTTGAAGTGATACGCGCGATCAAAAATACGCAACCGGGCACCACTGTGAACGATGTGATGTTGACCATCGTTGCGGGCGGCATGCGCAAATACCTGGATGGCAAAGGCGAGCTGCCGCAGCAATCGCTTGTCACCGGCTGCCCCATTGATGTGCGCTCCGTAGAGGAACGCGCCGCGGGCGGCAACATGGTGGGCTTTATGAACGTAGCCCTGCGCACCGATATTACTGATCCCTGCGAACGCCTGGCAGCCGTACACGCGGAATCTCAATCCGCTAAAGCCTATGCCGAAGCACTGGGCCCGCGCTTTGCCGTAGATCTCACCGACGTTATGCCGGGCAACGTATTGTCGCTGGCCATAAGGACCGCAAGCGCCACGGGCCTGGCAGAGGCGAGCACCGTATTTAATACCATCGTCACCAACGTGCCCGGCGCGCCGTTCCAGCTCTATATGTGTGGTGCCGCGCTGATCGATTTTATTAGCCTCGGCCCGCTACTGCCCAATGTAGGCCTGTTCCATATTGTGTACAGCTCGGTGCAGAACAAGAAGGGCAGCATCAACCTGTCGTTCACCGCCTGCCGGGATATGCTGCCAGACCCTGCGGTCTACGCCGACTGCTTGCAGGCGTCCTTTGATGAGTTGCGCGACAGCTCGCTGAACGTGAAGAAAAAGCGCAGAAAAGCAGGCGCGAAGTAGTACGTGGACTGCGATTCAGGGCGACGGTTCAGGACAACAGGGACTCAGGACCGGCAGCACTCAATGCAGTCTGGGTTCACGATAGCCAGCGCTGCATAAGCTGGTAGACGTTAACGCGCGCCTTCAGACGCGTCGCCAGCAAAAACATGCCCGCGACCTTGCGATGAAAATAGACCGCGTCCGTGGGTGGCGCACGCCAGGACTCCCGAAAGCCACTGATATCTTCCGCCAGTGCCGATAGCTTTCGTGCCATCGTGGAGCGAGCAAAGTCATACTCGACGTCAGTGCACACGGGCTCTAGTGCGATGAGCAACAGCTGCAGTACCATATCACGATACTGAGGTGTATCGCCCACGGAAAAGCCCAGCCGCTCGGCGCAGGCTATGACTTTCGCTTCATCCCCGGCGATAGCCGCGCGCGCAAGTTTCTTATAGTTGTTGGCAAAACTTGCCTTGAAATGGCGGGTAGCACCAAAATCCAGCAACACGATTTCGCCGGTCTGGCGGCGATATTGGTAGTTCGCGAAGTTGGGATCAGTCTGCACCATCTTCAGTTCAAACAGCTCCAGCAACATGAGTTCGATCAGTGCTGTCATCACCCGGTCACGCTCCGCCTGCGGCAGGTCGATGATGGTCTCGATAGGGCTGCCGCTGACATAGGTCATAGCAAGGACGTTGCGGTGGGTCAGCTCAGGCAATACTTCCGGCAGCAAGAAGCGCTTGTCCTTACCAAGTACCTTGCCAAAGGCCTGTAAAAACTTCGCCTCCTTGAGATAGTCTGCCTCGTCCTTGAGCTGTTCTTTCGCATCGTCCAGCAAAGGCTGAATGTCGACGCCCGCGGGCAGCAGGCCCGACAGTCGCAGCAGGCTGGCGATATTGTCGACGTCGCTATCGATACTGTCTGCGACGCCCGGATACTGCACTTTCAATACTATCTCGCGACCGTCCGGGGAGATAGTCTTGTGCACCTGCCCGATAGAGGCAGCTGCCAGTGGCTTGGTATCGAAGCCATAGAACAGGCTCTCCCAATCAGGCCCGTAGGCTTCACTCATCGCGGCATGCAGCTGTGCTGCGGGCATACACCGGGCGTTATCGCGCAATGTCGCCAAAATATCGGCGAGTTCGCGCGGCAGAAACTCACCCGTATCCATGGAAAGAATTTGTCCTACCTTCATCGCAGCACCGCGCATGGTCGCCAGCTGTTCTGCCACACGCCGCGCATTGCCGGGTGTCAACAAAAGGTCTCTGGCCGTGGGGCGTTTGCCGGCACGCAACTGGCGCGAGCCCTCCGCCAACATGCCGCCTGCCACACCGCCAGCCATGCGCGCCATGCGCGCGAAACGCCCCGCCCGCGAAGTCGGTATCGCACGTTCGTTATCGTCCTTGCCCTTACCTTTTTTCGGCACGTCGCCCTCTTTCCCGCCAGCGACGGATATGGGAGTGGGCTATGTCGTACGCGTTGAACTCGGCGTCCAACTCAGCAATAAAATTGAACACGCCCGTAAGCTTGCGTGCAATCAAGGCAAAATCCCTTGAAGGGGTAGTGAAGTGGCGACTGGCTGCTGACTGGGCAGCCATCTTGCCTGCGCGGCGCATCAAATGTGATTTACCCCAACAGTATTCGCCCTTATCGTTCAGATATTCTGGGGGCAACTTCTCCGGAGAACGCAGCGGTTCGAGCAAATGCAGGCAAAATTGCGCAAATAACCTGCGCCCTTCTTCGCTGGCGTCGGGCTTCAGACAACCTAGCCCAATCAATCCATCCGCCAGTTCAGAGACATTCTGGCGCTGACCCGCATCAATAGTACAACGCAGGTGTAGCAGGAAATCGTCGGGACATTCAAGTACTGAGCCGAAATCCAACAGTACCAGTTCATCCTGCCCTGCTCGCTTGCGTCTATCATCCAGGCGCAGCAGATAATTGCCAAAATTGGGATCGGTCTGCAACAGTCCCCACTGGTATACCTCGTAGAAGAACAGCTCCAGCATGGCCTTTGCAAGTGCGTTGCGACGCTCCAGCGACAGGTTGGCAACATCCGGGTCGACCACTGACACTCCGTCAATATATTCCATGGCCAATATAGAATCGGTGCAGTAACGCTCATACAAATGCGGCACCTGATAACTCACCCCAACGTCATGGATGCCCAGCAGCAGAGAACCCATTTCCTGAGTGTAAGCGGCTTCACGCTGGTAATCGATTTCGTTGTGTAAATGGGTGCGCATGGACTCTAGCCAATCATCCAGCTCGCGGCCCGCTTTTACCCAGCGGGCGAGCAGCAACATGCGCACCACCGAGTCGAAGTCTGAATCAATAACCTGCGCGAGACCCGGATATTGCACTTTCAGGCAAATCCATTCGCCGCTGGCGCGAATCTTTGCCAGATGCACCTGCGCCAGTGAAGCAGCGGCAATTGCCTGCGGATCAATGTCCAGCTCGGGGTAAAGATCGCCCAGACTGTCTCGCACGGATGACTCAAGTGCATCCCAGTGCAGAGGCTCGGTCTGATCAGATAAGTCGCGAAGCGATACTACCAGCACCCGTGGCAGAAATTGCTCGCCGAACAGGGCGAGCATCTGGCCGATCTTGATATAGGTGCCCTTGAGTTTGCCCAACTCCTGCGCAAAACGCTTGGCCTCGCGCCGGGCAAACTCGGAGTCCTCATCGTCCGGACCACCGCGCCCCATCATACGCTGCACAACGCTATCCACAGCCAGCGCTCCGCCTGCGCGGATACCGGCCAAAGATACGGAGAGGCTGCGAGGCAGGGCGTTACCCTTCAGGCCGCGATATTTTTTCACCATGGTGGATGCTTTTTTCTACGAGATAACGAAGCAGTTGTGTCAGGCCGGCATTATATACGAAGGGGATAGGTACATGCAGCGGAAAAGGGGCAATAACTTCACAGCAAATTTGTCCCGAATGGGACTGCCTTGAGCGGCTAGATCGGCAGTGACATCCAGTGCGCCCATATTTCCGGCAGCAGCATCCCAAGCCCTAAGAGCCGCTAACCCAACAGCAGGCTAGCCAATCGTTTGCGATGGTGCTGAGCGTCGCCGAATTGTTGCTGGCTCCACTGCGCCCGGCGGATATATAACTGCGCATCGCAGTCGTAGGTAAAACCCATACCGCCGTGAAACTGCACAGCCCGGTCACCGGCATACAACAGCGTCTGGCAGGCATGTGCCTTGGCCATGCGGCAGGCGATTTCTGCATCGCGATCCAGTGGCTCATCTCCGACCAGTGTCGCGCCGTGGTAAATGAACGAGCGTGCTGAGTCCATCGCTATGAGAATATCCACGGTCGGATGCTTGAGCGCCTGATAAGAGCCAATCAACTTGCCGAACTGCTTGCGGGTTTTAAGATAATCCACAATCGTATCGAGGCAGGCGGCAGCGCTGCCGGCGGCCTCCGCCGCAACTAATAACGCACCGAGCAAGCGCACATCACGCAATGCCTGGGCGACCTTGGGCCCGGTGATGACATTGTTTTCATCCACCCTCACACCGCTGAAATCCACATTAGCCGAACGCTTGGTCTGGTCGATCAGGGTATTGGGGCGCACTGCGCCATCAGCCAATTGGTCCGCACGCACCACCGCGAGCGCCAGATCGCCGCGATGCATCGCGGGTACCACGAACAGCGCGGCTACGGATGCATCCGTTACGTATTTTTTGGCACCCTGCATTATGCGCTCGTCATCGAGAGCTAGCTCGACGGTCTCAGCGCCCCAATCGCCGTTCTCCAATAATGCCGACGTCGCCAGCGCGCCAGCAGCGATGTCCGGCAGCAGTCGTTCCGTCTGCTCCATGCTCCCCGCTCTCAGCAGCAACTGTGCCGCGAGCGCGCTGCTGATCAACGGAGTACCCAGCATGGCGCGACCCATGGACTCAATGACCGGCACCAATGTTGCAATGCCCATCGCCGAGCCGCCCACCAATTCGGGCAGGGCGATGCCGGCCCAACCCAGCGCTACCATTTCGTCCCACAGCGCCGACTCATAGCCGGTGTCGGTTTCCAACTGTGCGCGCACTCTCGCGATGGGCGATTTATCGAGGCAAAACTGTCTGGCAACATCCAGCAGCATGGATTGCTCTTCACTGAAGCTGAGCGTGGTATTTCCAAGGACTGACATAACTGCTCCCTACTTCGGCAAGCCGAGGATGTGTTCCGCCACGATATTGGCCTGCACCTGGCTGGTACCGCCGCCGATGGTCGCGGAAAAACTGTTGAAGTATGCGCGCTGCCAGAAACCACCCTGGCGCGCCTCGTCATCCCCTACGTAGAGTGCTCCCTGCGCTCCTTGTAGGTTGATCGCCAACTGCCGCATGCGCCGGGTCATCTCGGTTGCTCGCAACTTGTTTGAAAGCGGCAATGAACCGGGATAATCGCTGGTCAATGCGCCGATATGCGAGCGCCTGTCACCGAGGATCATGGCCTTCTCCTCCATGATGGCCTGCACCAACTGGTCGCGTACCACGGGGTCCTTGAGCACCGACTCACCATCGCGGGTGACGCCATCTAGCTGACTGATCATATCGTCCACCGTGACACGCACCATGGATTGCCCGCCCGCCGCGCCAGCTTCCGCGCCGCGCTCGTACTGCAGTGTCTGCATGGCGATTTTCCAGCCCTGCCCCTCTTCACCCATCAGGCAGTCGGCGGGAATACGCGCATCAGTAAAGAACGTTTCGGTAAAACCGAACTCGCCGGTGATCTTGCGGATGGGGCGCGTCTCTATGCCCGGCACGTCCATGGGTGACAGAAAGAAGGACAAACCATCATACTTGCGCGGCGCGTCCGGGTTAGTGCGCGCTAGCAGGATCATGTACTTGGCGAAGTTGCCCATGGTGGTCCAGATCTTCTGGCCGTTGAGGACGTATTCGTCGTCGTCGAGTACGGCGCGCGTCTGCGCATTGCCAAGATCGGAGCCGTTCTCGGGCTCGGAGAAGCCTTGGCACCAGACATCCTCGGCGGTGAGTATGCCCTTCAGATACTTGGCCTTCTCTTCCTCAGTGCCGATATCATTGATTAGCGGGCCAGCCCAACCGAGGCCGATGACGTTGAAGCAGATCGGCACACCGGCGCGCCGCATTTCCTGATCTGCAACGCTCTGAAACACGGCTTCAACACCGCCGCCACCATATTGCTGCGGCCAGGCCAAACCCAGATATCCGGCCGCCCATACCTTGTGCTGCCACTCCCTGAGGAATTCCAGCTGACGCTCGTCGCCTACTTCCATGAACGTTTGCGGCAGCAGGAAACCGGGGTCGAGTGGGTTATTGTCTTTCATCCAGGCCGCAACCTCTGCCCGAAATTCCTTCAATTCACTTTCACTTGCACTCATTGTTACTCTCCTCTGTCGGGCAACTGCAAGGGCTCGCCCTGCTCCTCGGCGCGTTTAAAGGCGGGCCGCTCCATCAAACGCTCTAGATACGCAAGCGTCTGCGGCTTGTACTTCTGGTGCAGCTGGATAGCGCGGCCCAGATACAGCGCGTAGGTGACCGCAATATCGGCAATGGTGAAACGGTTGTCGACCAAATATTCATGCGACTCCAGATGGGCGTCCAGACGCCGCAGTCGCGAGATGTACCATTTGGCGTAATCATCGGCCACGGCCTGCTTTTCTGGAGTGGGTTCCAGATAGTAATAGCGCATGGAAATGGTTTGCGGGAATGTAAGCGTCGCGTCGGCATGATGCAACCAGTTGAGGTAGGCTCCGTACTCGGGGTGCGAAGGTTCCAGCCCGAAGTCATAACGCTGGTAGCGATCCACTAAAAACTGGCAGATACCCACAGACTCAGTCATGTGCGTATCACCATCGACAAAGTACGGCACCGTGCCCAAACTGTTGACCTCCAGATACTCGCGCTCAAACAGGCGCGGCGGAAAAGGTAGGATCTGCAGCTCGTAATCCATCCCCATCTCCTCCAGCGCCCAAAGCGGACGCAGGGATCGCGCACTAGCGCAATGCCACAATTTCATACTTATACCCCGTATTGTCGCGCGGCTAGGTCGCGCATGATTTCCTCTGAGCCACCGCCGATGGCGTTGACCCGCACCTCGCGGTAAATTCGCTCCACTCTGCTGCCGCGCATATAACCAATGCCACCCAGAATCTGCATCGCCTCGCGCGCGCAGAACTCCATGGTCTCACTGGCCTGTATTTTTAGCAGGGCGATATCGCCGGGAACCGCATTACCCGCCTCGATAGATTCATAACATACACGGATATAGGCCTGCGTGGCGTTCAGGCGCTGCTTCATCTGCGCGATCTTGTGCCTAATGACCTGATGATCCGCCAGCCGTTTGCCAAACGTTTTGCGCTCACGCGCCCATTCTACGGCCTCCTCCAGACAGACCCTCGCCAGCGCTTCCATCGACGCTGCCATTGCCATGCGCTCACTATTAAAGTTGGTCATGATAACGAGGAATCCTTGGTTTTCCTCACCGATCAGATTTGCAACCGGCACCCGCACATTATCAAAATACAGGGTGGCGGTGTCCGAGGCCCACCAACCCTGTTTTTTATCCAGCTGCGTGCGACTGAAGCCCTCCGCATCGGTGGGAATCAACAACATCGAAACACCCCTTCCACCCTCTCCGCCTGTGCGCACCGCCGTAGATACCCAGTTGGCGCGCATACCACCGGTGATATAGGTTTTGGAGCCATTCACAATGTAGTGATCGCCGTCGCGCACAGCTGTGGTGGCCAGCTGCGCCACATCTGAACCGCCGCCCGGCTCAGTAATACCCAGCGCGATATGCTTGGTACCTGCCAGCACCGGCGGGGCGACCATCTCCTTGAGCGCCTGTGAACCCCAGTTGATCACCGGAGGCAAACCAATGCCATGCACCATCAGGCTGGCCGGTATGCCACCCACACCGATGCGCGAAAGTTCCTCATTGGCGATCCACAGGTGCCAGGAGTCGATGCCTTCGCGCGTTCCGCCGAACTCTTCCGGGTAGCCAAGCCCCAGTAAGCCGACAGCCGCAGCCTTGGGCCATAACTCAATAGGGATATGACAATCCTCATCCCATTGCTCGGCGAAGGGCATGATTTCAGCATCAATAAAGCGTCGTAACTGCGTGCGCCACTCGTGGTGCTCTTCCCGCAGGTGGGGATTGGGAAGGCGGGCGCTGTCGAAGTCCAGTGACATAGGGAGCTCTCGGAATTGTTTACAGAATTTTCACGCCACCATACTAATGGAGAGCGCGACGAAGTGCATGCTCTACCGCGCTATTGGAATACTTTTACGCTTGGCGCAAACAACCGCAAAGCGCTCTATCGCAATACCCGTGCTTAAAGAGATTGCTGCTGTGCTGTGAGCCTTGCAAATACCGTTAGAATCCTCAACGAATCTCAATATCGCACTCTGGTCTATTTTGAATTTTACACGTTTATGCAGCACACTATTGACGGCAAAATTATTGCTATGGCAACGGCGACAGAAATACCAATAACGATTTTCTGATCCACGGGTATTACGCTCGCAATGAATTCACGCCCGTTGCTTTCTGTGGAAGCGAACAAATACTTCGCCCGCCGCGCGTGCAACGCCGCCCATCTGCGAGCTGCAGGGTTCCGTGACGCCTTCGACAGCACTGAAATCAAAGTTATCCAGCAAAAGAGTCAAAAGCACTTTGCACATGTTGTGTGAGAATTTCTGCGCCGGACAGGCGTGCAATCCGTGCCCGAAGGTACTGACGGCTTCCCTGCCCTGTTCGATCAATTTCGGATCGATTTTTCGCCCCTGGTAATGGTCGGGGTCAAACTGTGCGAGCTCAGGTGTTTGTGTATTGGTGACGGACAGCATTGTGGTGATGTAGACGCCGGGTTGAATCGTATACACAGCATCGCCGCAGTCGAACTGGATTTCCTGCATTACTTTACGCAGCGTGATAGAGCGCTGGGCGAGGCGCACACTTTCCATCAACAGTTGTTCGCAGAAGCGCATGGTATCTAATGCTGCCTGTGACTCGTAAAAGTGCTCACCGAACTGCGCTTTGGTACGGGCAATCTCGGCCTCAAGGCGCGCTTGCGTCTGCGGATGCTGCTTAAGGTTTATCAGCGTCCAACTGAGTGCCGCGTACAGGTTCGATAGAAAACCCTGATTGGCGTTGATCAGATTATGGGTCAGCTTACGCAGAGTGACTTGCGGGTCTTCAGACTTGAATCGGTGATAGAGGAAAGTGAGAGTGTCGTCTGGCCAGGCATCTTGCGCCTGCCGGTGCGCCAAAATATTTCCCACGAGCGCCATGATCTGCGCCACCGCCTGCTTTTCTTTCGCCTTGCCCGTGGTTAACGTTTCCATTGTCAGCTGTGGGCTGACGAAGGCATTCTCCTGCGACAATACATCGAAGTGTTTCTTAAACTGCTGCCACAGGCCGTCCTGCGCCGCCTCTTCACCGATCCACACCTTGAAGCCCACACGCTGCTCCAGTGTGCGCATTTCGTCGAACACATTGACCTGGCCGACTGCACCCCAGCCGGCAATAACTTGCGCAACGACATCCGCGAAGTCTTTGACGTAGACGGCCACCTTGTCGGGCACCAAAAGTTCGTAGAAGAGATCGATATCCGCGTCCACAAAAATGCCCAGCGGGGTTTTGAATCGGAGCATGTCGAAGGTCGCCATACCAAAGCTGGCCTCGTCTTCCGCTAAGGCGTAAAGGCTTTTGAGGCCCTCGGGCGAAAACACACAAAACAATTTGTAACCGAACACATCCACCAAGAAGGTGTCGCCATACTCCCTGCGCATGTCGGACAAAAAATTAGTCGGGCTTTGTGCGAAGCGCAAGCCCGCGCCAATGTGTGCCAGCTCATCATAAACAATTGGCGGTGTGGGAGTAATAAGATAGCGTTGATCGTAGCTGGCTGTCAAAGTCGCCTCATGTGTGAGTGGCACTTACTTATGCTGCTAGTCCGGAGTCAGTACTTCTGGCGCCAGGCCTCATAGCCGCCATCAACACTGTAGACTTCCTCGTAGCCCTGTTCGACGAAATAGTCCGCTGCGCCCTGGCTGGAATGGCCATGGTAACAGTAGACGATCAGTGGCTTGTCTTTGTCAGTATTCGCCAAGAAATCCTGCACACTGTCCTGCTGCAAGTTGATGGCATTCTGGATATGGCCTAATTCGTGAGCCCCCGCGTCTCTTACATCGGCGATGGTTACGCCGCCATTATCGATCAGTACTTTGGCTTCGTCGATCGAGATACATTTAAACATCATGTTTACCCTCTAAGGTCAAAGACTGGTTTACCGAATGGCGCGTCCTTACGCTTCAAAATCGGCGCCAAATTGAATGGTATTGGGCTAGGGCCCGCCGTGAACCTATACCCATAAACAGGGGCAGGCCCTCCATGAGGGCCTGGGCCGCGGATGGCCGCCCCGCGGATGGCCGCCCCGCGGATGGCCGCCCGGTTTCTCCCGCCTAACACAGTCCCACCTCGATACCATTCGCTGCGCCGCCTACGTGCCACCTTGGGCTTAAAGCAGTGCCGTTCCTGATGCAGCCATAGTCAGTCTAACTCAATGATCGCCACAATGGTGTACTTGAACCATGGCACGGACTACATCCAGATCGTCCGGTATCAGCCATTGCGCGCCGAAGTATTCCCCAGCAAGCAGGGCGACAATCGCCAACAGGGATGTCAGCGTGTCTGCCACAACATGCAGGTAGGCGACAGTCTCACTGCGGCACACGGAGCGATTGACGCCGGCACCGCAGTGAAGACCTGCAACGTCTGTCACGCACCGGGTAGAATGCCGGATGTCATTGTGGTTCACGGTCTGCAGTGAATCGTATTCCAGTGGGCGTCACTTCAGGGCTACCGCCATCGACCAGCTTCTGGTTTGGGGAGTTGATTGAGTGAACGCGTGCGAACGGAGTTTGTGGAGCTGAAACCCCCGGCGCGCCCAGCAGCATCCGTTACTTGGCATGGAGCCAGCAAACGTATATCGTGCCCGGCATGAAATACATCGGCACTAACAATTTTGACCATGAGCAGCAAGCTCGGGTGGGCATACTGCTGACCAACCTCGGCACACCCCAGGCACCTGAGCGCGCGGCTCTGCGAACCTATTTGAAGGAGTTCCTCTCAGACCCGCGGGTGGTAGAAATACCGCGCTTGTTGTGGTGGTTTATTTTGCACGGCATTATTCTCAATATCCGCCCCGGCCGCTCCGCCCACTCTTATCGCAGCGTCTGGACTGAACGCGGCTCTCCCCTGCTGTTCCACACGCAGGACCAGGCAGACGCTTTGCGTGAACGCCTCAACAGCGAGCACGGAGAGGCCGTCATGGTGGAGTTCGCCATGCGTTATGGCGAGCCCTCCATACCTGATGTATTGCAAAGCATGTTGCAGCGCGGCGTACGCAAACTCTTGGTGTTGCCGCTATATCCGCAATACAGCGGCGCCACTACCGGCTCGACCTTTGACGCGCTGGCAGCGGACTTCACGCAGCGGCGCTGGCTGCCAGAACTTCGGTTTATCAGTCACTATCACGATCACCCGGCGTATGTCAGCGCCATCGCCGAGAGTATCCGTGCCCATCGCGCACAGCATGGCACTGCGAACCTGTTGTTGTTCTCCTATCACGGCGTGCCGCAGCGCTACCTCGATGAGGGGGACCCGTATCACTGTGAATGTCTGAAGACGTCACGTTTGGTAGCCACCGAGCTAGGATTGCAGCAGGAAGACTACAAGACAACGTTCCAGTCACGCTTTGGCAGGGAGGAGTGGCTCAAACCCTATACCGATGCGACCCTCAAAACGCTGCCTGGCGAAGGCATCAAATCAGTGCAGGTTATCTCACCGGGCTTCTCCGCAGATTGCCTTGAGACATTGGAGGAGCTCGCGGTAGAGAACTGTGAATACTTTATGAAGGCAGGCGGTGAAACCTACCAGTACATACCTTGCCTGAACAGTTCACCGGCCCATATCGATGCTCTAGAGAGCATCGTCAACGATCATCTGAGGGGGTGGTTGGACCGAGCTTGAGCCTGTGCAGGCGCAACCCGGCCAGGCGGCTTACTCGACGCTGGGCATTAACACCGCAATCATTAGTCTCAGCTCTTCGTCGGTGAGCGCCTGATTAGCCTCGTGCCGCTTGTTCTCTGGCGCTTTGGCTTGCACTACAATCTCATCCAAGGTCATCCCCGCCCAATCTTCCATGGGTTCATGACACTCCAGACATTGCTGGGGATCGGTATCAGCGGCAATAACAGGTAGCGCTAGACTGTAGGCTGCTACGAGACATACACTGGCCAGAATATTCTTATTCATATGTTCTCCCGGATAATGGAACTAACATTTCACCACTAACCCGCCACCGACGTTGCTAGCGCGGGCACTCCAGACAGATTAGCCGCTTTTCCAACTAAAGCCAACGCCTCACACGATCACAATAAGCAGGGTACGTATCCGGGAATAGCTCACGCAACATGGCCTCCTCGAAACGAATAAATCGCAGCTCGATAATCACTGCGAACACCAGTGATACCAGCAAGGCTGCGGAGGACCCCACGGTGATCGCACACCCCAGCAGCACATTGAGCATGCCAAGATACATAGGGTTGCGCGTAAATCGATACACGCCGTCGGTAACCAGTGCCGACACATTACGAAAAGGAATGATGCCTGTTCCAGCGCGTGTAAAAAGCCCATTGGCCATCACCAACAGGACCAGCCCGACAACTATCAGTCCTCCACCCACCCAAAGCCCTAGCGGACTAGTAAAACGCGGGCCCGGGAAAAACTCATTGCAGGCAAATATGGCGACCAAGCCAAAGACCAACCAGATCGGCGGATAAATACATCGTTTAACCATCGCTAGTGCTTCCCTTTAATGCGTTGTCAGATGAATACCCGCAGGCTCCACGCTGCCTATTGCATAGGCGATCGCTATTCCCAGCAGAAACGCCAAGGTCAACTTTCCCCGATCGTGACTGTGAAAGTGTACCTCAGGCAGCAGATCGCTCAAGGCGATACAAATAAATGCGCCGGCTGAGAAAGCCAGTGCCGCTGCCACCAGGTGATTGCGGCTGTCCGACACCATATCCACCCCAAAATAAAAAAGCAGCGCACCCAACGGGCACAGCAGCGCAAAGCCAAGATTCGCAGTCATACGCGCCCGCTTGCTCCATCCGCCGGCCTGCATCAGGGTGACAATAGACATGGCATCCAAGGGCTTGTGCAGCAAAATGGCAAGGAACACCCCAATACCGAGTAGCCCGCCATCGTGGCTACCCGCGTGCATCACTGCGCCAAGGGCAACACCGTCGATCAGTGTGTGTACGCCGAGACCCATTGCGAGACCGACCCAGCTGAGGCCATGAACAGGGGCGTTATGGCCAGTCGTGTGAGCAGGGTCTTGAGAATGACCGGCATGAGAGTGAGCGGCATGCTGATGAGGATCGTGCTGCGGGCCTTCTTCGCTACTGAAATCGTGCTGGTGGAAGTGGAACACCCGCAATAGCAGCAACATGACAATCAGCCCGACCATCAACCACCATACGGTGGTATCCACGCCGCCCGGGCCAGCGCCCAGAGCCACGCTGTGCGGCACCAGGTGGTAGAACGCGACGCCGAGCATCAATCCAGACACCAGGCTCATCACCAGTTGGGTGCGGGTATGCGTCATCCTGATCCAGTTCGGCAACAGGCCGCCGACGAGCGAGAAACCCGCAATGCCCAGACAGTAGAGAATCAATAATAAGGTTGGCGACACTGGTAAGCGCTCAGTAAGGGTTAGGTTGCGACGCCGCGCATTATTCCACATCCGACCCGACTTGTAAGCGCAGGCTTGCACGTCGCGATGACGCCAAGGGCCGAAAACTGTCTCCGCGTGACGTTATTGGTCAGTCCTCACCGGCGCAAAAGACATTGACAGCTAAACTAGCGACCATTAGTTTAGCTTCTTTACAACAGGAGGACGCCATGTCTATCTACGAACCGATCGCATCCGATGACTCCCACCGCCGCCTGCAGCTGCGCAGCCCGGTCACGATGGAGCCTATCGGTGAATTGATTTGCGCCAATGCCGAGGAAGTGGCCGCCGCCATTGCAAAAGCAAGGGCTGCACAGCCCACCTGGGCTGCCACCCCCATGAAAGATCGTGCGGCTATCGTAGAGCGCGCGCTGAAAATCGTCCTGCAGCGGCAGGACGAGATCATCGACACCGTGCTGAAGGAGACCGGCAAGGCGCGCACTGATGCGATGAGCATGGAAGTGTTCTCGGTCGCGGATCAGCTGTGTTACTACGCAAAGAATGCGGAGAAATTTCTCAAGCCTCGTAAACGCAGGGTGCACGGCATTCTGGGGCTGCTCAAGCAGCTGCGCATTCTTTACAAGCCGCTCGGCGTAGTCGGCCTGATTACCCCGTGGAACGGGCCCTTTGTGTTGGTTATGAACCAGGCGACGCAGGCGATGCTCGCCGGCAACACGATTGTGGCCAAAGGTTCCGAGGTCACTCCCTACTCCGCCAAGCTGGCAGAAGATATATTCCGCCAGGCAGGGCTGCCCGAGGGTGTACTACAAGTGCTACTGGGTGATGGCGAAACCGGCGCAGCCATCGTAAGTGGCGGCGTGGACAAGGTTTCCTTTACCGGCTCAGTCGCCACCGGCCGCAAAGTGGCCGAGGCCAGTGCCAGCCAGTTGATTCCCTGCACGCTGGAACTGGGAGGCAACGATGCCATGATCGTCTGCGCCGATGCAGATCTGGACCGCGCAGCTGACGGCGCCTGGATTGGCTCGTGCATGAACACCGGGCACTACTGCTGCGGCACTGAGCGCATTTATGTCGTAAAAGAAGTGTACGACGAATTCCTGCGCCTCGTGCTGGACAAAGGCAAGGCACTGCGTCAAGGCTCCCAGTACGGCTGGGAGGAGGATGTCGGCGCGGTGTTCTGGGACCGGCAGATGACGATCATCGAAGCCCATGTGGAGGATGCCCGCGCCAAAGGTGCCAGCATCCTGATGGGCGGCCGGCGCAATCCCGACCTAGCGGGTCTTTATTACGAGCCGACGGTCGTGACCGAGGTAAACAACACGATGGATATCATGGTGCTGGAAACCTTTGGCCCAATACTGTGCATCCAGAAAGTAGATAGCGAGGCTGAGGCCCTGGCGCTGGCAAATGATTCCGAGTTCGGACTCAATGGTAACGTATGGACCAAGGACAAGGAAAAGGGCTATCGGCTGGCAGCGGCACTAGATACCGGCGCCTGCAGCGTCAATGATATGGCGGTGAGTTATGGCATTCCCGCCGCGCCTTTTGGCGGCCGCAAGAACTCCGGTGTCGGCCAAGTCAATGGCAAAAAGGGCATTCGCGGCTACTGCCATGAGATGCCGATTGTGATCGACCGTTTCGGCGGCAAACTACAAAGCGGCTATCCCTATAGCGCCAAGAGCGCCGAGGGCATGAAAAAGCTGATGGACTTTCTGTGGGTAAAAACGCCCATCGGACGCTGGCTGAGCTAAGGCTGCTGCCAGACGGAAGCCCCGGCTCTGCGCAGAGCCGGGTAAGCAATACGCGTTTTACAGCAGTACCAGGTTATCCCGGTGGATGAGCTCCTCATCCAGCTGATAACCCAAAATACCTTCAATATCCCTTGAAGGAGAGCCCATGATGCGCCGCGTCTCTTCCGCACTGTAGTTGACTAGACCGCGTGCGATTTCGCGATCCTGTGCGTCGCGACAAGACACCATATCACCGCGCGAAAAATTCCCGCGCACATCGCGCACACCAACGGGCAGCAAGCTGCGCCCGGATTCACGCAGCACTCGCACTGCGCCCTCGTCCAGTTCGACACTCCCCGATGTTTGCACCATACCTGCAAGCCATTGCTTGCGGGCATTCTGCGGCTGCTTGCCGGTGCGTAGCCAGGTGCCAACATTGTCACCGGCGACAATACTGCCGAGCACGTTTTCTGTGCGGCCCGACGCTATCACTGTTTCGGTACCCGAGCGCGCCGCCAAACGTGCCGCGCGCAACTTGGTCACCATACCGCCGCGCCCGAGAACACCACCCTCTCCCGCCATGCTATCCAGTTCCGGGTCCTGAACATCGCAGCACTGCACCAGTGCAGCAGCGGGGTTGTGCCGCGGGTCCTCCCGAAAGAGGCCTTGCTGATCAGTCAATAACACCAGGACTTCCGCATCGATAAGGTTTGCAACCAGAGCGGCCAGCGTATCGTTATCGCCGAATCGAATTTCATCCGTTACCACCGTGTCATTCTCATTGACGATGGGCACGACACCCAATTTGAGCAAGGTCTTCAACGTACCGCGCGCGTTGAGATAGCGGTCCCGCGCGAGCACATCGTCATGCCCCAAGAGCACCTGTGCCGTTGCTATATTGTACTGCTTGAAAGCAGCCTCATAACTCTGCACTAGAATCGACTGCCCCACCGCGGCGGCCGCCTGCAGCTCGTGCAGCAAGTGAGGACGAGACGCCCATCCCAGACGCACGATGCCGGCCGCGACAGCGCCACTGGAAACCAGCACGACTTCACAGCCTGCCGCTCGCAAGTGCGCCAGCTGACTCACCAGCGAGGAAATAACGCCCTCGTCCAAACCACGTCCATCATTGGTCAACAGAGCGCTACCCGCTTTGACTACCCAGCGCCGTGCTTTGGAAATTTCGCTTCGGTCAATCATCCGCCTTCCTAAAGTCGATACTCGACTTCAACGTCAAAATCGTCATCGTCGTCATCATCGTCAAAATCTTCGTCATCACTGGACCGAGCCCGCAGCGTCGCCCGTAACTCCTCGATACGCTGGCGAGCTTCGTCCTGCATGGCGTGCTGCAACGCTCGCTCTGCCACCAACAATTGCGGGTCCGCCGCCTCGCGGGCGCGGCACTCCTCCAGATAAGTCATCAGATCGCCGCACAGGGGCATCGTACCTTCAGCCTTGATTGCCGATATCGAATACACCGGGCCCTGCCAATCAAGCGCTTCCAGTAATGCACTGCGGCGCTCGGCGAACGTATCAGCGTCCAACAAATCACTCTTGTTCAATACCAGCCAGCGCTCGCGCTGCGCCAGAGTCGGACTAAAGCGCTCCAGCTCCCGCAGGATGGTCAGCGCCGCTGCGGCCGGCTCAACGCCATCGTAGGGCGCCATATCCACCAGGTGCAGGAGGATGCGATTGCGCGTCAGATGCTTGAGAAAGCGGATACCCAATCCCGCACCTTCCGATGCGCCCTCAATCAGTCCGGGGATATCTGCCATCACAAAGCTGCGATGGGACTCGATACTGACCACCCCCAGATTGGGCACCAGCGTGGTGAAGGGGTAATCTGCTACTTTCGGTTTGGCAGACGATACCGCGCGTATCAACGTCGACTTACCGGCATTGGGCAAACCTAGCAGACCCACGTCGGCCAGTACCTTAAGTTCGAATTTGAGGCTGCGGAATTCCCCCTCGCTGCCTGGTGACGTCTGCGTCGGGGCGCGGTTGGTGCTGGATTTATAGCGCGTATTGCCGAGACCGTGAAAACCACCCTGGGCCACTATCAAGCGCTGCCCTGGCGCCGACAGGTCACCCAGTACCTCACCGAGGTCCTCATCAATGATCGTGGTCCCCACCGGCACACGCAGCACCAGATCTTCAGCGCTCTTG
This sequence comes from Halioglobus sp., assembly GCA_041688425.1. Classification (GTDB taxonomy): domain Bacteria; phylum Pseudomonadota; class Gammaproteobacteria; order Pseudomonadales; family Halieaceae; genus Marimicrobium. Next base: position 29,490 of record JBDNIE010000080.1, read on the forward strand.
CCGGTGCAGTTGCGACTGCGGCCAGATTCACCGCTGTCGGCGCGATGATTGCGCGTGAAACGATAATCCACCAGGGTATTGACGGATTCATCGGCCTCGACCGTGACACTGCCGCCATCACCGCCATCGCCGCCGTCGGGGCCGCCTTTTTCAATGTACTTCTCGCGCCGGAAGCTCAGACAGCCGTTGCCGCCCTTGCCAGCATATACATTGATACTGACTTCATCTACGAATTTCATTTTTACCTCTGACTAAAGCGAGATCGCGCTTTGTCATACGTTTTACCCGACGACTGAAGAAGCGGTTTATCCCCACGGGACCCGCCGTGAACCCATCCATGAGGGCTTGAGCTCGACATCCCTGTCTCGCACAGTCTCGTGGGGATAAACCTCTCCTTCAACTGCCACTCAGTTTCATTGAAAGCACTACAGAACCTCGTCCACAGTAATGCTCGATGCTCCAGCCCATGAACGGAACCACATGGAATCGTCAATGATGCCAGAAGGAGAATCGGAGGGCATGGGTTTCAGGACCGCGGTGAGGCCATGGAAGGCCGAACCCGAGCGCACATGGACGCGCTTGCAGCGTGTCCTGAAGCCCATGCCCTCCAATTCTCCAGGCCCGACGCTCGATACCCAAACTCATCCTGCGCATAAAAAAAAACCCCGTCAATTGACGAGGCCTCCGATCTGCTGGCGGGAGCCGCCCTCTCAGGCGCTAACCACCTGCACAAACTTGCGGCTCTTGTCACCGCGAACAACAAATTCCACTTTGCCAGCAGCTTTGGCAAACAGCGTATGATCCTTGCCAATACCCACGTTTTCGCCGGGGTGAAACCGCGTACCCCGCTGACGGACGATGATGTTACCCGCTTTTACTGTCTCACCGCCAAAGCACTTGACGCCCAAACGCTTGCTAACTGAATCGCGTCCGTTACGGGTACTACCACCAGCTTTCTTGTGTGCCATTGTCCGAGCCCTCTCTTAAGCCTTGATACCGGTTATCTTCACTTCAGTAAACCACTGGCGATGGCCAGTCTCTCTACGATAGTGCTTACGACGGTTGAATTTGATGATTTTGATTTTCTTGTGACGGCCTTGTGCAATTACTTCGGCAGTCACTTTGCCCCCTGCAATCAGCGGAGTGCCAATTACGATGGTATCACCGCCAACCATAAGAACCTTATCAAATTCGATGGTCTCACCGGTGGCCACTTCAATTTTTTCCAGCTTGAGGGTCTCACCCTCAACGACACGGTGTTGCTTACCACCGCTTTCTATCACTGCGTACATATCATGCTCCGTTTAATTAGCCTGCTCGCAATCAGAATAAACCCTTGTAAATCAAGGGGGCAGAGTCAGGCACAAACAGTTGGGTTAGCCCGTGACGACAGCGATATTACGCAGCCTCCCCGGAGGCGCAAGATGTTACGCAAATCGGGCTAGCGGGGCAAGGGTTAATTTTTCAGGAAAACAATAACTTGCGCGTGTTCCCGCGATGGGATGGAACGACCTGCGCGGCTTGACACGCCAGTGGTCGCATCCTAGCATGCGCGTGCACTTTTTTGATCCCCCATTCCCCTATGCAAGAGATACGCGCCACAGTCGCTCCACAATTCGAGCTAGTCAATCGGCTGATCATCGAGCAGTTGCACTCGGACGTCGACATGGTGGCGAACGTTGGGCACTACATTGTCGACGCCGGTGGCAAGCGACTGCGTCCTCTGCTGGTGCTGCTAAGCGCTTCTGCGCTCGGTCGCTGCGACGACGCCCATATCACGTTTGCCGCCGTTATCGAGTTTATCCATACCGCCACCCTGCTGCATGACGACGTTGTAGACATCTCCACGCTCCGACGCGGGCGCCCCACAGCCAATGCCGAATTTGGCAACGCCCCCTCCGTATTGGTGGGCGATTTTCTGTATACCCGCGCATTTCAGTTGATGGTTCAATTGGGCAATATGGATATCCTGAGCCATATGGCCGAGACCACTAATACCATCGCCGAAGGCGAGGTGCTGCAACTGACCCGTGCGGGGAACCCCAGCACCAGCGAAGCGCAGTATCTTGATGTGATTACGCGTAAAACGGCTATTCTGTTCGCTGCGGCCTGCTACGGTGCCGCCACGCTGTCCGGTCAAGATGAAGAGACACGCAAAGCCTTGCAGGAGTTTGGCCTCAACCTGGGTATCGCCTTCCAGATGATTGATGATGTACTGGACTATGACGGCGATCCGGCCCAAATGGGCAAGAACGTTGGCGATGATCTGATGGAAGGCAAGGTGACCCTGCCGCTGATACACACGCTGCTGCACGGAGACGACGCAGAACAGGCCATCGTGCGGCAGGCCATCAGCACCAAAAGTGCTGCGCAGATTGAACAAATAACGACTGCCGTAAAGCGCTGCGGCGCACTGGAGTACACGCGCGAACGAGCAAGACACTACCACGACCTGGCGCTGGAAAATCTGGCTAAGGTACCAGACAGCGATGCTCGCAGCGCCCTTGTATGCATGACGCAACTGGCCATAAATCGTCAGCAATAAGCCGCAACACGGCAACTTTGCCACGGCCAGCCCCTTTGGATTGCGCTGGCAAACAGCTCTTCCTATACTCGACCCTCGCATTCTTCACAGTGGAACCCGCTAATGACTGTCCACACACTCCTTTCTGATTTACCCGCCTACACGGAGTTGGAGGAGCACGCTGCAACACTGCAATACACGTCCCTGGAACATCTCTTTAATACGGACAAGACCCGCGCAGACACATTCGCAGCTACTGCAGTCGGCCTGCACCTGGATTACGCCAAGCATCTGCTGGATGCTGACGCATTGTCTTCCCTGCTACGTTTGGCGGAGCAGGCCGGCATCACTCAGGCTATCGCAGATTTGTTCAATGGTACGCACGTCAACAACACTGAAGATCGGCCAGCGTTGCATACATTGCTGCGCGCTACCACCAGAGGAGGCGCACAAGAGGCGCGATTTCAGGAAGTGGTGGCAGCACGAGAGCGCATGAAAACGCTTACAAAGAAGCTTCACAGTGGCCAGCACGCTGGTTATTCAGGTGCCGCCATTACCGATATCGTCAACATCGGGATTGGCGGATCAGACCTTGGCCCGCGTCTGGTGACGCAGGCGCTCAAGCCCTATCACGGTAACGTGCGCTGCCACTATGTGGCAAATGTGGATCCAGCGGACATCGGGGGCACCCTATCGAACCTAAACCCCGCCACCACAGCATTCATCATCTGCTCTAAATCTTTTCGAACCGAGGAGACGCTTGCCAACGGACTCGCTGCGCGAGCGTGGCTACTGAACGCGGGCGCCGACAGCGCAGACCTCAACAAACACTTTCTCGCCGTGACTACTAATATAACTGCTGCACACGAGTTCGGCATTCCTGCCGAGAATTGCCTGCCTATGTGGGATTGGGTGGGCGGACGCTACTCGGTGTGGTCTGCTGTTGGCCTTAGCTGTGCCATTGCCGTTGGCTGGGAGCGCTTCGCTGAGTTTCTGGCAGGCGCTGCGGCAATGGACGAACACTTCCGCGACAGCAGCGCCGCCAACAACATGCCGCTGCTGATGAGCCTGCTCGAGCTGTGGTACTGCAACTTTCTCGGTGCGGGCAATCATGTCGTGTTGCCGTACGACCACAGTTTGCAGCGCTTCCCCGACTACCTTCAGCAACTCACCATGGAAAGTAACGGCAAGCGTGTCAGTCGCGATGGACAGCGACTGGACTACACCACCGCTCCGGTGCTCTGGGGTTCAGCCGGCACCATGGGACAACACTCTTTTCACCAGTTACTGCATCAGGGAACTGCGCTGTGCCCGGTAGATTTCGTACTGCCGCTAACCAGCCATACTGAGGCCGAGGAGCAGCACCGCATGCTGGTGGCAAATTGCCTGGCACAGAGTCGCACGCTGATGGTGGGACGTTCACTTGAAGCGGCTAAAAACGCTTTGTTGCAGCGTGGACTGGAGGAGGAAAAAGCCACCGTTCTGGCCCCACATCTGGTAATGCCGGGCAATCGACCCAGTAGCGTTATTACGATGCATTCGCTGACACCGAGGACGTTAGGAGCACTGCTGGCACTGTATGAACACCGCACCTACTGCAGTGGACAATTATGGCGCATTAACTCTTTTGATCAATGGGGTGTAGAGCTGGGCAAGGAGATCAGCACCGATATACTCGGGCGACTGTCAGGCGCCGACGGCATCGCAGCCATGGACGCGGCAACGCAGAGACTGATCGACGCCTGGCGAGACGCTCAGTGCTGACGCCTTGCTAGAGGAACAAAGGCGCTAATATCAGGCGTCGATCAAAGCCAGCAGTTCTGCCGTTCTGGCCTCCATCAAAGACTGATCGCCGCGGCTCTCCACATTGAGACGCACAACTGGCTCGGTATTGGACATGCGCAGATTAAACCGCCAGTTGCCCATGGACATGCTGAGGCCATCAACATACTCCACAGATTCGGCACTCGGCTTATACACTGCTTCTATTTTTGCAAGCACTGCTGCCGGATCCTCAATGGTACGATTGATTTCTCCACTACAGGGAAAGGCCGCCATACGCGCTGCCACCAACTCAGAGAATGGCTGGCCGCTAGCGCTGATCAAACCGGTTACCAGCAACCAGGGAATCATGCCGCTGTCGCAGTAGGCGAAATCACGGAAGTAGTGATGCGCGCTCATTTCACCGCCATAGACAGCGTTTTCCAACCGCATGCGCTCCTTGATAAAGGCGTGCCCGGTTTTACTTTGCACTGCCTCACCACCGTGTGACGCCACAATATCGACCGTATTCCAGGTCAATCGCGGGTCGTGCACGATGCTGGCAGGGCCCTGCTGCTTCAGAAATGCCGCTGCGAGAAGACCCACGACATAGTAGCCTTCAATAAATTCGCCCCGCTCGTCGTAAAAAAAACAGCGGTCAAAATCACCATCCCAACCCAGCCCAAGGTCGGCACCATGCTTGCGCACAGCGGCTATTGTAGCCGTGCGGTTTTCAGGGAGTAGTGGATTGGGTACGCCATTGGGAAAGTTACCATCAGCTTCATGATGGAGCTTGATAAACTCAAACGGCAGATGCGGCTCCAATAGATCCACGACACGGCCAGCACCGCCATTCCCAGCGTCCACAACGATCTTCAGTGGTTTCAAACTCGCAACGTCGACATAGGATAACAAGTGCTGCACGTAGGCTTCAGAGGTATCCAGTGGATATAACTGACCAGGCTTCGCAGCGGGCGTAAAGTCATCGCGCTCTGCCAGGTCCTTGATGTCAAACAAGCCGGTGTCGCCAGAGATCGGGCGCGACTCTTCGCGCACAAACTTCATGCCGTTGTAATCTTTAGGGTTGTGACTGGCAGTGACCGCTATGCCGCCGTCCATACCTGCATGCGATGTAGCAAAATAAATTTCTTCCGTACCGCACAGACCAATATCGTAAACATCGACACCCTGTTCCAACAAACCCTGCGTCACAGCCGCCTTTATGGACTCGCTGCTTAGGCGTATGTCGTGCCCCACAACCACCTGCCGCGGTTTGACCACATCGGCATAGGCGCGGCCAATGCGGCGAGCGATGTCTTCATTCAGCTGGTCGGGGACTCTTCCACGGACATCGTAGGCTTTGAAACAGGTGATTTCTTGCACTTGGATCTCGCTTAATTGGGCTGATAGTAGTTTTCGTAGACAAAATTGGTGGCCTCTACAAACCCGGGAACACTGCCGCAATCGAAGCGCTTGCCCTTGAATTTGTATGCCATCACGCAGCCTTTCTCAGCCTGGGTTTGCAGCGCATCGGTGAGTTGAATCTCGCCATTGGCACCAGGCCCCGTTTCGCGAAGAATATCAAAAATATCCGGCGTCAGAATGTAACGCCCGATTATCGCAAGATTAGAAGGCGCGTCTGCAGGATCGGGCTTCTCGACCATTTTCTCTATCCGATAAATGCCGTCCTTGAGACTCTCGCCGCCAATCACACCATACTTGTGGGTTTGATCCGCAGGCACTTCCTGAATCGCCACGATGGAACAGCGAAACTGTTTATACAGTTCAACCATCTGCTCCAGTACACCTGGACCTTCGTTAAAACACAAATCGTCCGACAGCAGCACCCCAAACGGCTCATTACCTATCAACGCTTCACCGGTAAGAATGGCATGACCCAGGCCTTTCATTTCTCGCTGGCGCACGGTGGTAAAGATACATTGATCCAGTACATTGCGGATACTACTCAGATAAGCCTCCTTACCCGTACCTGAAATCTGGTGCTCCAACTCATAGCTGATATCGAAGTGATCGGCGATGGCACGTTTACCGCGACCAGTAACCAACGCGCAGGTCGTCATTCCAGCAGCCAGAGCTTCCTCTACGCCGTACTGCACCAGCGGCTTGTTGACCACCGGTAACATCTCTTTGGGCATACTCTTGGTGGCAGGAAGAAATCGGGTGCCGTAACCCGCTACAGGAAACAAGCATTTCTTAATCAAAGCAGTAATTCTCCATCTTAAGTCCCCTCATTGGCTGCGTCCGTAGACGTCTTCAAAGCGCACGATATCGTCTTCGCCAAGATAGGCACCTGTCTGCACCTCGATTATTTCCAATGGGATGTGCCCTGGATTTGCCAGCCGATGCTTGTGGCCCAGCGGAATGTATGTGGACTCGTCCTCTGCCAACATGAACACCTTGTCTTCGCAGGTCACCTCGGCAGTGCCCTTAACGACAATCCAGTGCTCTGCCCGATGATGGTGCATCTGCAGCGACAACCTTTGCCCTGGACCAACCACGATACGCTTGACCTGAAATCGTTCGGAGGAGACCAGCGATTCGTAAGAACCCCAGGGGCGCGAAACTCGACGATGCAGAGATGCCTCCGTGCGCTGCTGTGTTTTGAGCATCGATACGATGCGCTTTACGTCCTGCACTTTGCTTCGATCTGCGACCAGGATCGCATCGGTGGTTTCTATCACGACGAGATTCTCCACACCGGTGGCGGCCACCAGGCGAGAATCACTGCGAAAATAGCTGTCGCGGCAGTTGTCGGCTATCACATCACCGCGACACACGTTACCGTCCGCATCGCGCTCTCCCACCTCCCATAAAGCAGACCATGCGCCTACATCACTCCAGCCACAATCCAAAGAAACCACGCCACCGGCGTCCGTTTTCTCCATCACAGCATAGTCGATACTATCGCTTGGGCATTGGCTGAACAGCTCCACTTCGGGGCGTATAAAATAGGAGTCGACCGTGGCAGCATTCATCGCCTGCTCGCAATAGGAAAGAATATCGGGCGCATGTTTGCGCAGTTCTTCCAGAAAACTCTTTGCTCGCAGCAGGAACATACCGCTATTCCAAAGGTATCCTCCGCTGTCCATATAGTTCTGCGCCGCAACTAAATCCGGTTTTTCGACAAATCGTTCCAGCTCGTAGAGTTCATCACCAACCGACTCGCCACACTTGATATAGCCATAACCCGTCTCGGGCGCCGTCGGAACTACGCCGAAAGTCATCAGGCGGCCCTGGCTGGCGAGCGGCAACGCCCGACTCACCGCCGCAACGAATGCCTCAACATCCTTTATGAGGTGATCCGCGGGCAGTACCAGCAGTATGGCTTCAGGGTCTGCATTCAAAGAGTGCAGAGCTGCCAGTGCCACAGCCGGTGCCGTATTGCGCCCTTGCGGCTCGAGGATCAGCGCGCCCGCCTCAACGTCCAGCTGTCGCAACTGCTCCGCCACCATAAATCGGTGCTCTTCATTACACACCACCAATGGCGCTGCTGCCACAAGGCCCACGGTGCGTCGCAAGGTGTCCTGCAGCATGCTAATGTCGCCAATCAGGGGCAAGAATTGCTTGGGATGTGCTTCACGCGAAACGGGCCACAACCTGCTGCCGACGCCACCGGATAAAATTACGGGTGTTAACATCTTGATCCCTTGTAACCTGACAATATAATTTGAATTGTTATCGTTCCGCACCGCACCGCACAAATGCGTATGAATACAGATGCGTAATGTTATCCGAAGGCTGGTTTTTTGGCCAGTCAAAAGCCCCCGAGTTTGGAGCGCGAACGTGAAGAGGCGCACCCTTCAACCCAAAAGCAGGCTTTAATCGGCACGATTTGTGATGCACGGCACATGATGCGCGAATAATCCAATATAGGGGCTGCTGCAGGTGAATAACGTCAGCTTTAAAGCGGAGGTTCAATACCGCTCACAAAAAATGATAGAAACCCAGCGCGTTAAGGACATTAATACAGCCTAGTCTGGCGCACGCCAATGACAGCACTATGGCACGCCATGATGGAGCTTTTTGGAATCAGACATGAATGATGCCTACTCTAGCCCAAGCGTCGCGTATAGGTGTCAAAGCGAGTAGAGATTGAAGGGATCGCCTGAGGTTGTAGAGGGTGGGGCGGCCATCCTCGGGGCGAGCCTACAGGAAGAGTCCGCCCTGTTTACGGTTGGATATTGATGGCGTGTCCCGAAAAGCTCTACTCGGTTTGGCACCGGGCTAGCACCTAAAGTAAGTGCCGTTCGGTTCGGGCACAATAAACCCGCGAGCTGGACCGCTTTTAATATGGCTTTCGAAGAAGCACGGCAAGACTTTTCCTAACGCCCTGCTCACGCCATCGAAATTACGGCAAACGACTGGACTTGTAAGCCATAGCTATTAGAATGACGGCCACCAAGCCATAATATAAAGTCTGATGCTCGCGCTCCATGAGTTTCGTGACGCAACATGGGAAACGTGGCTAGAGGGAGCAATGCCCGGCGTACTGTAATCCCCTCCTATCCTCTACTGGAAACTCTATGACCGGCAAAAGCAATTACTCCAAAGAAGAACTGGTTGCCTGTGGTAACGGGGAGCTCTTCGGCCCCGGGAATGCCCAACTCCCCACAGACAATATGCTAATGATCGATCGCGTTACCAATATCAATTCAGATGGCGGCAGCTACGGCAAAGGTGAGATAGTCGCAGAACTGGATATTCGTCCCGATCTCTGGTTTTTCCAGTGCCACTTTCCCGGCGACCCAGTGATGCCAGGATGTCTTGGACTGGACGCAATGTGGCAACTCGTGGGATTCTTTTTGGGATGGCGGGGCAATCCAGGACGCGGACGCGCACTGGGATGCGGCGATGTAAAGTTCAGCGGCCAAATACTGCCCAGTGCCGGCAAAATAGTTTATAACATTAATCTCAAACGGGTTATCGAACGCAAGCTGATTATGGGGATTGCCGACGGCAGCCTCTCGGTCGACGGAACTGAGATCTATACAGCAAAAGACTTGAGAGTCGGTCTGTTCAAATCTACGGAGGCTTTTTAGGGCGATGAGTAAACGAGTAGTCATCACAGGGCTGGGCATTGTCTCCTGCCTGGGGAACAACGCAGAAGCTGTATCACAGTCCCTTTTTGAGGGCCGCTCGGGCATCACCCGAAGTCAGGAACAGATTGACGCCGGTATGCGATCACATGTGTCAGGCGGGCCTAACATAGACGTCGCAGCGCACATTGATCGCAAGCAGCTGCGCTTCATGGGCAATGCAGCAGCCTACGCCTACATCGCTATGCAACAAGCCATTGATGATGCCAATCTGCAACCGGGGGTCGTCTCCAATGTACGTACCGGAATTATTGCCGGCTCTGGCGGAGCGTCGTCTGCCAGCCAGACGGAAGCCTCCGACATTATGCGCGAGCGCGGCCTGCGCCGCGTTGGCCCTTACCGGGTCACTCAAACGATGGGGAGCACGGTATCGGCCTGCCTCGCAACACCCTTCAAAATTAAAGGCGTCAATTATTCTATTTCATCCGCCTGCTCCACCAGTGCGCACTGCATCGGAAGCGCCATGGAGCAGATTCAGTTGGGCAAACAGGATCTCGTTTTTGCCGGCGGTGGCGAGGAATTGCATTGGACCCTAAGCTGCCTGTTCGATGCTATGGGCGCGCTGTCTACCAAATACAACGACACACCAGAGCGCGCCTCGCGTGCCTATGACGCCAACCGTGACGGCTTTGTTATTGCCGGCGGCGGCGGCATGCTGGTCGTTGAGGAGCTGGAGCATGCCAGAGCCAGAGGCGCTAAAATTTACGCGGAACTGGTCGGCTATGGCGCCACATCTGACGGCTACGACATGGTAGCGCCATCGGGCGAAGGAGCCGTGCGCTGCATGCAACAGGCACTGAGCACCGTCGATGGCCCAGTGGATTACATTAACGCCCACGGCACCAGTACACCGGCAGGTGATATCCAGGAATTGAAGGCGGTTCATGCCGTTTATAAAGGCGCGTCGGCTATCCCTGTGATCGGCTCCACCAAATCACTTTCCGGGCATTCGCTGGGCGCCGCTGGTGTGCAGGAAGCGATTTACTCGCTGTTAATGCAACAGCGTGGCTTTATCGCTGCCTCGGCCAATATTGAAGAGCTGGACGCTGAGGCAGCCGGATTGCCAATAGCACTCACACGCCATGACAATGTTGATTTGCAACGCGTGATGTCCAACAGCTTTGGTTTTGGTGGCACTAACGCCTCGCTGGTATTTCAGAAGTATTCCGATTAGCGGCTATTAGCGGACAGTTGTCGGCAGATTTGCTTGCTTGCGCGCGGCTGAGCAACGCAACCGTTTTTTTTGTTATGCAAAAAACATTGGGACTCAGACAGTGCTCGCAGAAAGCCCCCAAAAGCGAGGGCAAGCTTAAACAACGGCTCCGTTGTCGGCACTGGAAGATGCCTGCCTGCGCCTCCGCCATCACATTAACGAATCTAGCAAGATTACTTCCACAGCATCACCTTGCTTAATGGTTACGCCAACCGGAATAATGGCAAGAGCGTTGCTGTGGCTTACTGAACTGAGCACGCCGGAGCTCTGATTTGAATAGGTGGAAGCTTGCAAGCCCTCCGGTGTATTCACTAACTTCACACGCAGATACTCTTGTCGCGTTCCGGGTTTTGCGACTGCAAATGCTGCCCGAGCTTGCAGGCGCAAAGTTTCCGGCTCGACGGCACCCTGCAGCTTGAGCAGGAAAGGGCGCGCAATAAGACAGAAGGTCACGAACACAGACGTGGGATTGCCGGGCAGTCCGATGAATGGCGTGTTGCCGATACTGCCGAACGCCAGTGGCTTGCCCGGTTTGATGGCCAGTTTCCAAAGATCCAGTGTACCCAAACGCTCGACCTGTTTTTTAACATGATCCTCCTCGCCGACGGATACCCCGCCAGTGCTGATCACACAGTCTGCGCAGCTGGCAGCATTCAACAGGGCGTTCGCTGTCGCGTCTGGGGTATCGGCAACGATTCCACAGTCGACAAATTCCATCTGCAGCGCGCGCAACAAACCTCCCAACGTGTAGCGGTTAGAGTTGTAAATCCCGCCCTCGGGCAATGCGCCACTGCCGGGCTCAGTCAACTCATCGCCCGTCGACAGAACTGCCACACGCAAAGGGCGGTAGACTTTTACCGTGTTATAACCGATCGACGCCAGCAACCCCATGTCCTGGGGGCGCAGCACCCGGCCGGACTTGAGAACGATTTCACCGGCAGCAATATCCTGCCCTCGCGGTCGTATATTCTGGCCGACACTGACGGCACCCGATGCCGTCACAGTACCTGATAATTCTGTACAATTTTCCTGCATCACAACCGTATCAGCACCAGGAGGAATCGGTGCACCGGTAAAAATTCTGGCGGCAGTGCCGTGCACTAGAATCGCGCCAACGGCTCCGGCTGGGATACGCTGGCTCACGGGCAGAGGTTGCCCTGCTTCACTGGCGCGCAGTGCATAGCCGTCCATCGCGCTATTATCTGCAGGTGGAACGTCAACGGCGGATACAAGATCATCCGCGAGCACATGCCCGAGGGCGTCGAGTAGCGGTATCTCAATACGCTCTGATGCCGGCCGAGCGCCAGCGAGGACACGCGCCAGTGCCTGCTCTACCGGCAGCAGGTTATTCACTCAGTATCTTCTCGCACACCGAGTACACCGACAAAATTACAGGGGCGGTGACGGCTGTCGAGTTGTTCACGGATTATGCCCTCCCACGCCGTCCTGCAGGCACCTGTAGAACCTGGCATGCAAAACACAACGGTGTTGTTCGCGTAGCCAGCCAGGGCGCGGGACTGCACTGTAGAAGATCCGATCTCGACAAAAGAGAGCGCTCGAAACACTTCACCGAAGCCATCTATTTCCTTGTCGAATAACGGGCGCACCGCTTCGGGAGTGGAGTCTCGACCGGAGAACCCGGTACCTCCTGTAATGAGCACCGCGTTAACTGTAGCGTCGGCAATCCACGCGGAGAGCGTGGCGCGTATCTGGTAAATGTCATCACGCACAATCGCCCGTGTGGCAGAGCGATGCCCTTCCGCTAGCAGCGCCTGAGTCAGATAATCGCCGGATGTATCATCCTTGCCAGTGCGTGTGTCTGACACCGTCAAAACACCTACAGACAAACGCTGCACGCTGTCGTCAACCAAACTAGCCATGGGCGCCCTCCTGCTGTCGCTCATAATAATGTTTAACCAAATCACCAATCGCACTGCGCCAGGGAACCTGCCTGATGGCGAACGTATTGCGGATCCTGCTGCAATCCAGCGTACGGCTTAACGGCGGGAGACCTTCAGACTCTGGCTCCAATTGCACCGCAGAGGAACTGAACTCAAAAAATTGGGAGGCCGCAGCAAGCAGCGCTTCGGCAAATTCATAATAGGTGGCGGTATCAGAGCTGCCATAATGATAGACACCCCATGGCTCCACACCGGTACCCAGCTGATCCAGCAAGGCGAGTAAGACGCGTGCGCCGTCATCAGCTGCCACGGGGCAGCCGCGCAGGTTGTTATCCAGAATCAAGCTATCGCCCTCGCGCAGTGGGCCCAGCATCTGGGTAATGAGATTCGTGCCCTCGTTGGAAAAGACAGGCCCAAGACGCAGGATAAGGTGCCGAAGACACGCTTCTGCGACCAAATGCTCGGCACGCGCCAGCAGCTGGCCTACAGCTTCTTCGTTATCGGGGAGGTCCTGCTCTATATACGGTCGATCCAGCTGGCCTGAAAAGACTCTGGAACTGGAGATAAACAGATAAGCCGTATCGGTTCTCTGGCAGGACTTGGCAACCCAGTGACACCGCTGCAAATCCAGTTCCTGAATCTGTAGCCCACCGTCACCCGCCGCTTCAATTCGCACATCCACGACGATATCGCTTTTGGCGCGCGCGACACTTTTTTTGGCCTGGCGCTCGCTCTTCCAGCGGCAGGCGGATCGACTCAGTGGCACGATATCGTGGCGTCCCAACAACGCCTGACGCTCAACGAGCGCGACGCCTAAAGGTGTATCGGATCCCAATATGAGTACACGCACAGGGCTTCTCTACCCACCGAGTCCTAAGGATTTGTCATTCTGCGATATTCCCTTCAGAAGGGAATATCGTCGTCGAAGCTTTCATAGTTGCCAGCGGGGGGACCGCTGCTCACTGCCGCTGCCGGCGCACCCGATCCGGCAGCCGCACCTGCTGATCCTGCTAATCCTGCGCTAGACCTCGGTGCACTCTGGGAATACTCACCAGCAGACTCCTGATTCCCATCCTGGCCTGCACCGCGAGCGTCCAACATCTGCATTTCACTGCCCACGATTTCCGTTGAGTAGCGATCCTGGCCCTCTTTATCCTGCCATTTCCGCGTGCGCAAACTACCCTCAACATAAACCTTGGAGCCTTTACGCAAATACTCGCCGGCAATCTCCGCGAGTCGATTAAAAAAAACGACCCGATGCCACTCAGTGCGTTCTTGCGGCTGCCCGGTCTGTTTGTCCTTCCAGGCATCGGATGTCGCGATCGATAGATTGGTAATAGCGGCACCACCCTGCGAATACCGAATCTCCGGATCGTTACCGAGGTTACCTACCAGGATCACTTTGTTAACGCCCCGTGTGGCCATATATTTTCCTCAACTTTTTCAAAATTTCGGTACTGGAATGAAGCGTGACTATAGCAACCCGCTTCTTCAAATGCGACAGCATCACCTGCCAAACTACACCAATTGCGCCTGCAGCGGCGCCCGTTCTGGCACATTACGAGAGGCGGATTCTCCCCTCAGACACCCTGCAGCAGACTAGAGTTGGTTTTCCCACCACTCGCGGGATCCGGCCCCCGCAAGACAAGTAGCCACCAGGCTGCGGCCAGGAAGAGACAAACACCGCTTAGTGCGTACTCCCCATAGTGTTGCAGCAGCCAACCACCGCCCGCGCCACCGCCGAAGGCACCCAGGAACTGACAGGTGGAAAAAACACCCATCGCAGTCCCCTTGCGGTCTGCGGTCACCGATTTGCTCAGCAGAGAGGGCAGTGTCGCCTCAAGGTAATTGAAACCCACGAAGAACAACCATAAACCGCCATAGAACAACACACTACTGGTTGCCAAATCCAGTGTGGCAATTGCGGCAAACACCAACGCTATACCCAACAGGAGCATCTGGTGCAGACGGCCTCCCCGCTCTGCCAGAATCATCAGTGGCACCATGCCGACAAGCGACAATAGCAGCACGGGTAAATACACCATCCAATGCTGCTCCCGGTGGACCCCGAACGATTGTTCCAGCAAGCCAGGCACCACCAAAAAACTGGCTGTCAGCACGAAATGCAGAACAAATACGCCGAAGTTGAGCCGCAATAGCATCGGGCTACGCATAACACGGCGCATAAGCCCCAGTCTGGCTACCGTTTCGGAGTGATGTGAAGAGTGCTGCAAAGAGTGCAGAGTGTCGATGGCAGGTGGAGATGGCACCAGAAGAAGGACAATGGCAATACCCGTAAACGCCAGGCCCGCAGTAAACCAGAACACTCCAGGCAAGCCCCCGAAAGATGCCACGACGGGGCCGAGAACCAGCGCTACCGCAAAGGACAGCCCGATGCTAATGCCCACCACCGCCATCGCTTTGGTACGCTGCTCCTCCCGCGTGAGGTCCGCTACCAAGGCCATTACGGTACTCGCGATCGCACCCGCACCCTGCAAAGTGCGCCCCAGAATAATGCCGCCCATTGTGTCTGACAGGGCCGCAACGACGCTTCCCAAAGCAAATAGCAGGAGTCCTGCGACAATGACAGGCTTGCGACCAATGTGGTCAGACAGCCAGCCCAGCGGGATTTGCAGTAGGGCTTGCGTGAGGCCATAGATTCCCAGTGCCAACCCGATCAAGACCGGGGTGGACCCGGGCAAATCTCCCGCATAGAGGGCCAGCAGGGGCAAGACCATAAACAGCCCGAGCATTCTGAAACAGTACAGAAGTGCCAGTGAGCCGACGGAGCGACGCTCCTGCGCTGTCATGGGGTGTTCAGTAATCACCAGAAAAGGTTCACCGGAAAGCTGAGGGGGAAAACGACCGAGAATGGTACCAGTTACTCAACACCGAGGACACCTTGCGGCTCCGCCGGATGAAATAAAGGCGCGGTTTTTGCAACGTCCATGACTCAAGGGCATATACTGTTCGGTTTCCGTTTCAACGCAGCACCAGAGGTCTTATGGACAGCATCCAAGTACGCGGGGCACGCACCCACAATCTCAAGAATATCGACCTCGACATCCCGCGAGACAAACTCGTTGTCATCACCGGCCTGTCCGGCTCCGGCAAGTCTTCTCTGGCGTTTGATACGCTTTACGCCGAGGGACAACGTCGCTATGTGGAATCCTTGTCCACCTACGCCCGCCAATTCCTGTCCCTCATGGAGAAGCCGGATGTGGACCATATCGAAGGCTTATCACCCGCCATTTCCATCGAGCAGAAGTCGACCTCACACAATCCTCGCTCTACTGTGGGGACAATTACAGAGATCTACGATTACCTTCGTCTACTGTACGCGCGAGTAGGAGAGCCGCGCTGCCCCGACCATGGCCTGGATCTGCAGGCTCAAACAGTCAGCCAGATGGTGGATACGGTGCTGGCCATGCCGGAAGACACCAAGCTGATGCTACTTGCCCCGGTCGTGCGAGATCGCAAAGGCGAACATCTACACCTGTTTGAGGAACTGCGGGCCAGCGGTTTCGTGCGTGCTCGCATCAACGGCATCGTGACCGATCTGGACGATGTCCCAGAGCTGGACAAGAAAAAGAAACATCGCATAGAAGTGGTGGTCGACCGCTTTAAGGTTCGCAACGACCTGGGTATCAGGCTGGCAGAATCATTCGAGACCGCGCTCGCACTCACCGAGGGCCTTGCGTCCATCAGCTACATGGATGAAAAGGGCAAGGATTTGAGTTTTTCCGCGCGTTTTGCCTGCCCGGAGTGTGGCCACAGTATCGATGAACTGGAGCCGCGCATGTTTTCATTCAATAACCCTGCCGGAGCCTGCAGCGGTTGTGATGGCCTGGGCGTGAAAAGTTTTTTTAACGAGGAACGACTGGTACTCTTTCCCGAGTCGAGCCTGGCCGAAGGTGCCATTCGTGGTTGGGATCGACGCAATGTCTATTACTTCCATATGCTTAATTCACTGGCGGAACACTATGGGTTTGACGTCGACACACCCTTTAATGACTTGAGCAAAAAACACCGACAGATCATTCTGCATGGCAGCGGCAAACAGGAGATCGCCTTTGCCTATATCAATGATCGGGGCGATGTCTTCAAGCGCACTCACCCATTTGAGGGCATCATCCCCAACATGGAGCGCCGCTACAAGGATACCGAATCGCAATCCGTGCGCGACGATCTTTCCAAGTTTTTGGCAACCCAACCCTGCCCAGAATGCCAAGGCACACGCCTGCGCCGCGACGCCCGTCACGTATTTATGGACGGGCACGACCTCCCGAGTATTACATCCATGCCGGTGGGTGAAGCCGAACTGTACTTCGCACAGCTAAAGCTCAAAGGCAGGCGCGGCGAAATCGCCGACAAAATCCTCAAGGAACTGCGCGCGCGCTACCGCTTCCTGGTGGACGTGGGCCTGAACTACCTGACACTCAGTCGCAGCGCTGAAACACTTTCCGGTGGCGAGGCGCAGCGTATTCGACTGGCCTCACAGATCGGCGCGGGACTGGTTGGTGTGATGTACATCCTCGATGAACCTTCCATCGGACTGCACCAGCGCGATAACGAGCGACTGCTGGCTACGCTAACGCACCTGCGCGACATGGGTAATACGGTGTTGGTAGTGGAGCACGACGAGGAAGCGATTCGCAATGCCGACCATATCATTGACATTGGTCCCGGCGCCGGTATACGCGGGGGGCGAGTAGTCGCCTCCGGTACGCTTGCGGACATCGTCAACTGCAAAGAGTCGCTCACCGGCGCCTACCTCTCAGGCGCCAAAGAAATCAGCATCCCTGCCCGGCGCACACCACGTGATCCAAAGCAGCAGTTGCGGTTAAGCGGGGCAACTGGAAACAATCTGCAGGGGGTCACACTGGAAATCTCCCTCGGTTTGCTCACCTGCGTGACAGGCGTTTCGGGCTCGGGGAAATCATCGCTGATCAACAGCACGCTCTATCCGATTGCTGCCACGGAGCTCAATGGAGCAACCACGCTAACGCCTGCGCCGTATGAATCAATTACAGGCATGGATTTGATCGACAAGTGCATCGACATTGACCAAAGCCCCATTGGCCGAACACCGCGCTCAAACCCAGCGACGTACACCGGGATCTTTACACCAGTGAGGGACCTGTTTTCGAACACGCAGGAGGCACGCTCCAGAGGCTACAAGCCCGGTCGCTTCAGTTTCAACGTCAAGGGTGGACGCTGCGAAGCCTGTCAGGGCGACGGCGTCACCAAAGTTGAGATGCATTTCCTGCCGGATATTTACGTGCCCTGCGATATCTGCAAGGGCAAACGTTACAACAGAGAGACACTAGAGGTTCGCTACAAAGGCAAAAATATCCACGAGGTGCTGGAGATGACGGTAGAAGATGCACTGCCATTTTTTGGGCCAGTGCCGGCTATCGCCCGTAAATTGCAAACTTTAATGGATGTTGGGCTGTCTTACGTGAGACTCGGTCAGGCGGCTACGACACTGTCCGGTGGCGAAGCCCAGCGCGTCAAACTGTCGCGAGAGTTGTCCAAGCGTGACACGGGTAAAACTCTGTATATTCTGGACGAGCCGACAACGGGCTTACATTTTGAAGACATCAAACAGCTGCTGGATGTACTCCATCGGCTGCGAGATCACGGCAACACCGTTGTCATCATTGAGCACAATCTCGATGTCATCAAAACGGCAGACTGGATCGTCGACCTCGGTCCTGAGGGCGGCAGCGGCGGCGGCAAGATCATCGCCACCGGCACACCTGAAGATGTCGCCAAGGTCAAAGGCTCTTACACTGGGCAATTCCTAAAGCCGGTGCTCAAAAAGCGCGGTACGAGCACGAAGGCGGCAGCGTGAAAATGCTACGCCTGGCCTCTTGAGATTTGTAGTGCATCAGAGGGGATGGCGCGTCCATAACCCCAGCGGTGGCAGTTAGGCATGATTTGACTGGTGCCGAGCTGCGAGACTGTATGAGGCGGGAGAAGACCTGTGTGCGGCGAGCCTAGATACCCGTAAATGACCTCTGCCCCCGCTTATGGGAATAGATTCATTACGGGACCAAAACCAATGCCGGCCGAGGCATCGTCAACCTTAAGTCTACTCAAATACCATTCAATTGGGAGGGATTTTACTTGTCTGGAAGGAGAACAGCGGCGTCAGACAGGACCCATCGTGACCCTACTGTGCCCAACCCGCTGAGGGGTCGGGCATGCTGGAATAACTCTATTATTAATCTTCGTCTTCTACAGACTCAGGTAGGGGACGATCAACCAGCTCTACATAAGCCATGGGGGCTTTGTCACCGGTACGAAAGCCACACTTAAGAATGCGAATATAGCCACCGGGACGCTCCTGGTAGCGCGGGCCCAGCTCCTTGAACAACTTGCCAACGGCAGCGCTGTCCCGCGTGCGGTCAAAGGCCAAACGGCGATTTGCAACGCTGTCCTCCTTGGCCAAAGTAATTAAAGGCTCGGCATAGCTGCGCAGTTCCTTTGCCTTGGGCAGGGTTGTCTTAATCAACTCGTGCTCCACCAGCGACACGGCCATATTGCGAAACATGGCCTTGCGGTGAGAACTGTTGCGGTTAAGTTGACGTCCACTGTGACGATGACGCATTTTAGCTTTCCTATTCTACTGTGCTGTCTCAGCACTGCTATCTGTTGATCGGGTGGCTAGGCGCCCAAAACCCGATCATCGTTTTTGAGGCTGGCTGGCGGCCAATTATCGAGGCGCATGCCCAAGGACAAACCGCGGGAAGCAAGCACATCCTTAATTTCGGTGAGCGATTTCTTGCCCAGGTTCGGCGTCTTAAGTAACTCAACTTCAGTACGCTGCACGAGGTCGCCAATGTAGTAAATATTCTCGGCTTTGAGACAGTTGGCGGAACGGACAGTCAGTTCCAAGTCGTCAACTGGACGCAACAGTATCGGATCAACTTCGTCCTCTTCAACTACGGATTCCGATTCGGACTCACTCTCAAGATCAACAAAGACGGCCAACTGCTGCTGCAAGATAGTGGCTGCACGACGAATCGCTTCCTCAGGATCTATGGTTCCGTTCGTCTCTAGGTCAAGCACCAGCTTGTCCAGATCAGTACGCTGCTCTACGCGCGCTGCCTCGACAACATACGACACGCGATAAACCGGAGAGAATGAGGCGTCCAGTTGCAGACGGCCAATTGAACGTGTTTCTTCATCCGGATTAACGCGAGAATCGGCGGGAGAGTATCCTCGGCCGAGCGCCACCGTCAAACGCATGTTGATTTCTGCGCCTTCATTGAGGTGGCAAAGCACGTGCTCCGGATTGCGAATCTCAATATCGTGATCCACTTGAATATCGCCCGCGGTAACAACACCCGGACCCTTCTTGCTCAGGGTGACTTCAGCTTCCTCTTTGCCATTCATCACAAGAGCGACGCCCTTCAGATTAAGCAATATCTCGATAACATCTTCCTGAACACCTTCAATCGCACTGTATTCATGCAGCACACCGTCGATTTCCACTTCCGTGATGGCGCAACCGGGCATAGACGAAAGCAGGATACGACGCAAGGCGTTACCCAAGGTGTGGCCAAACCCGCGCTCAAGAGGCTCCAGCGTAACTTGGGAGCGCGTGCTGTTTTTCTCGTCAACATTAATAACGCGGGGAGTCAAAAATTCGTTCACTGCACTCTGCATTTGGGCACCTGCCTTTTAGGTTGGTCCTTAAGTGGATTACTTAGAGTAAAGCTCGACTATAAGGTTTTCGTTAATCTCAGAAGACAAGTCCTGCCGATCAGGCACTGTCTTGAATACTCCCTCCAACTTCTCGTTATTGACTTCTATCCACTCAGAATCGCCCCGGTGAGATGCCAAAGCCAACGCCGACTGAACTCTCAGCTGTTTCTTGGCTTTCTCACGGAGCGAAACAACATCTCCTGGCTTGACCTGGAACGATGGGATATTTACAACCGCACCGTTTACCAGGATCGACTTGTGAGAAACCAATTGCCGTGCTTCTGCTCGGGTGGAGCCAAAGCCCATACGATAAACGACATTATCTAGCCGGCACTCGAGCAGCCGCAGCAAGTTCTCGCCTGTTGCGCCCTTCAGGCGGGCAGCTTCCTGATAATAGTTGCGAAACTGCTTTTCGAGTATGCCATAGATGCGGCGTACTTTTTGCTTCTCGCGCAACTGCACACCGTAATCTGACAAGCGGCCCCGCCGAGCGCCATGCTGCCCCGGGATCGCCTCTATCTTGCACTTGCTTTCCAATGAACGAACGCCGCTTTTCAGGAACAGGTCTGTTCCTTCACGACGGGAAAGCTTGCACGTGGGTCCAATATATCGAGCCATGTCAATTCTATCCTGTAAGCGTTATACGCGACGTTTCTTGGGTGGACGGCAGCCGTTATGAGGAATCGGCGTCACATCTGTGATATTGGTGATCTTGTAGCCGCAGGTGTTCAGTGCACGCACTGCAGATTCACGACCAGGGCCGGGCCCCTTCACCTGAACATCCAGGTTTTTCAGCCCATATTCCTTCGCCGCCTCCCCCGCTCGCTCAGCTGCAACCTGCGCTGCAAAGGGCGTACTCTTCCTGGAACCACGAAAACCAGAGCCTCCGGAAGTTGCCCAACTCAACGTATTACCCTGACGATCGGTAATCGTAACAATCGTGTTGTTGAAGGACGCATGGACATGCGCGATTCCATCAACAACTGTCTTGGTGATTTTCTTACGAGTGCTTTTTGCACCGGGCTTGGCCATACTTTGTTTCCTGCTTTAATATCATCACTGCACTAGGGTACAGCTACACTAAAAAGGACTCGCAGAGCGTGTTGCTTACTTGCGAATCGGCTTACGCGGCCCTTTACGGGTGCGGGCATTAGTCTTGGTCCGTTGTCCTCGCAGAGGGAGGCCCCTGCGATGACGAAGACCACGGTTGCAGCCTAGATCCATCAGACGCTTGATGTTCATGGAGAGTTCACGACGTAAATCACCCTCCACCATCAGTTCACCGACCTTGGCGCGCAGAGAGTCCATCTCCTGGTCAGTCAACTCGCTTATCTTGACAGTTTCCGCAACACCGGTATCCGCGCAAACGCGACGCGCCTGGCTACGGCCCACACCAAAAATATAGGTCAATGAGATAACAGTGTGCTTGTTATCTGGTATGTTGACGCCGGCAATACGAGCCATTCAACTCTCTCCAATCATGTGTCGTCGCTGGTAGCTAAAACCCTGTCCGAACCCCGATTCCTGACGTGACCGTCTTTCCCCGGAGCTGCACAAAAGGCGCAGCAGTTTAGCGACATCGTTACTAAAAATCAACCGCGAAGGGCCGACCCTATCCCTGACGCTGCTTGTGTCGTGGGTCCGTGTTACAAATAATACGAACAACGCCTTTTCGACGAACCACCTTGCAGTTTCTGCATATCTTCTTTACTGATGCACGTACTTTCATTACGCCAACTCCATACTTAACTTAGGAAACCCGAACCGAACCTGTTATCGGACTCGCCCGCTTCCACCATAACTCTTCAAATTCGCTTTCTTCATGACAGAGTCATACTGATGCGACATGAGGTGACTCTGCACTTGCGCCATAAAATCCATGACGACCACTACCACGATAAGAAGGGAGGTACCGCCCAGATAGAAAGGCACATTCCACATCACCACGAGGAACTGCGGCATCAAACACACGAGAGCAATATACGCCGATCCAAACACTGTCAATCTGGTAAGAACACCATCAATATAATCGGCGGTCTTTTCACCCGGCCTGATCCCGGGCACGAAAGCCCCTGACCGCTTCAGGTTGTCGGCAACTTCTACCGGATTGAACATCAGCGCCGTGTAAAAGAAACAGAAAAACACCACAAAAACGGTAAACAACAAAATATTCAGCGGCTGTCCGGGGCCGATTGCCACGGCCAGATCCTGTAACCAATCTGCAGAGCCGCTGGAGCCAAACCACTGCGCAATCGACGCGGGGAATAGTAATATACTGCTGGCAAAAATAGCCGGGATCACACCCGCCATATTCACCTTCAACGGCAAATGGGAACTCTGCGCCTGGTACATCTTTCGTCCCTGCTGGCGTTTGGCGTAGTTCACCGTGATCCGCCGCTGACCACGCTCAATGAACACGATCATGTAGATCACAGCGATCGCTAACGTCAGAATGAACAGCAGAATCAAAATATTCAGCTCGCCCTGCCTCGCCTGCTCCAGCGACTGCCCTATAGCCGAGGGCAAACCTGCGACAATGCCGGCAAAAATCAATAGCGAGATACCATTACCAACACCTTTTTCGGTAATCTGCTCCCCCAGCCACATCATGAACACAGCGCCAGTGACGAGAGACGTGATGGCAATCACGTAGAACAGTATCGAGGTATCGTAAGACATACCCTGATTCGCCATACCCACGGTCATACCCGTGGCCTGAATTATGGCCAAAACCACAGTCAGGTATCGCGTGTACTGACTAATTTTGCGACGCCCGGACTCGCCCTCTTTCTTCAACTGCTCTAACTGCGGCGTCACTGCCGACATCAACTGCATAATAATGGAGGCAGAGATGTAGGGCATGATGCCCAACGCCAGGATACTCATCCGTTCCAGAGCGCCACCAGAAAACATATTAGCCAGACCGAGAATGGTTCCCTGGTTCTGGTTAAACAACGCCGCCAACTGAGCAGGGTCGATCCCGGGAACGGGAATATGTGTCCCAATCCTATAAACGAGAATGGCAAGCAACACAAAACGAAGGCGCGAGAAAAGCTCTCCCAAGCCTGGCTTATTTACTGATTGCGGTTGCCCTGTTGCCATTTATTCCTCTACTTTCCCACCGGACTTCTCAATGGCTTCTCGTGCGCCCTTGGTGACAACCAGACCCTTTAGCGTCACGGCTTTCTTGAGCTCTCCGGACAGAAAAACGCGCGCTCGCAGGACGTTTTCCTTTACCAGATCAGCGCTCTTCAGAGCTTCCAGATCAACAATATCACCCTCCACCGCGTTCAGCTCACTCAAGCGAACCTGCGCAGTAGTGCGGGCAATACGCGACGTAAAACCGTACTTTGGCAGTCGCTTCTGCAGTGGCATCTGACCACCTTCAAAACCAGGCCGCACTTTTCCGCCTGACCGAGCCTTCTGGCCTTTGTGACCGCGGCCTGCTGTTTTACCATAACCACTACCAATACCGCGGCCGACGCGCTTGGCACTCTTTTTGGCACCCGGCGCAGGACTCAGGTTGTTCAGTCGCATTACGTCTGTCATAAATTACTCCTCTACCCTAACAAGGTAGTGAACCCGGTTGATCATTCCTCTAACCGAGGGGGTATCCTCTACCTCAACAGTATGTCCAATGCGGCGCAATCCGAGCCCCGCTACACACTGCCTATGATTCTTTAGGCGCCCATGGGTACTTCTAACCTGGGTTACCTTAATAGATGCTTTAGCCATGACCAGCCAACCTAATAGTTAATTCAGAATTTCTTCGACAGTTTTACCGCGCTTGGCAGCAATACTTGCGGGTGAAGACATATCGCGCAGACCATTAAACGTCGCTCTCACCACGTTCACAGGATTGGTCGAGCCGTAGCACTTCGCCAAAACATTGTGTACCCCGGCAATCTCAAGCACAGCCCGCATCGCGCCTCCAGCAATAACACCAGTACCTTCAGATGCTGGCTGCATGTAGATCTTGGAAGCCCCGTGCGCCGCTTTAATCGCGTACTGGATAGTACCGTTGGTCAGCTCAACACTGATCATGTTGCGGCGGGCTGCCTCCATCGCTTTCTGGATGGCGACCGGGACTTCACGCGCTTTACCGCGACCAAAGCCTACTTTGCCCTTGCCGTCGCCGACCACTGTCAGAGCCGTGAAGCTAAAGATTCTACCGCCCTTGACCACTTTGGCCACACGGTTCACCTGAACCAGCTTCTCCTGAAAATCGCCTTCCTGCTGCTGCTTTTTTTGATCGTTAAATGCCATATCTACACCCTAGAATTCCAGTCCGGTTTCACGAGCAGCGTCGGCCAGTGCCTTCACGCGTCCATGATACTTGTACCCACCACGATCAAAAGCGACCTTATCAACACCGGCTTCTTTCGCCCGCTTGGCTACCAGTTGCCCGACCGCAGTCGCAGCGGCAATGTTGCCGGTCGCACCCTTGCGCAAGTCAGCATCCAGTGTAGACGCACTGGCGATCACTCTGTCTCCTGCGGGCGCGATAACCTGCGCGTAAATATGCCTGGGCGTACGGTGCACACTCAACCGATTCATTCCCAAATCACGTATACGGGTACGAGCACGACGAGCGCGACGCAACCTTGAATCATTCTTTGCACTCATCTTATCTCACCTACTTTTTCTTGGCTTCTTTACGACGGACGAACTCATTAGCGTAACGAATCCCCTTGCCTTTATAGGGCTCCGGTGGACGGAAACTACGCAGTTCAGCTGCAGCCTGCCCGACGGCGTGCTTGTCTATTCCTTTCAAAACGATTTCCGTAGGGCTTGGGCTCTCGGCAGTAACACCCGCGGGTAACTTGTAATCCACTGGATGCGACAAGCCCACAGTCAAGTTGACAACATCGTCGTTGACTTTCGCTCGATAGCCGACACCGTTCAGCAACAGTTTCTTCTCCCAACCCTCGCTGACACCATGAACCATATTGTTCACCAGCGATCGAGTTGTTCCGGCCATCGCACTCAATCCGTCCTTAGCATAGGACACTCTCAACACATCACCGTCTTGGCTCAGCCCTATACCCGGTGTCAGCACCAGCACTAAAGTACCTTTCCCACCCTTTACGGTGACGTCATTACCATTAAGCTCTACGTCTACACCCTTGGGCAGCTCAATTGGATTCTTTGCGACTCTAGACATGTTTCAATACTCTTTGAATCAAAGCGGATTCTAGTAAACAGTGCAAAGCACTTCGCCACCGACGCCGGCCGCGCGCGCAGCGCGATCCGACATAACACCCTTGGAAGTGGAGATAATCGCCACACCAAGACCTGATCGCACCAGCGGTAACTCATCGCTACCGCCGTAGCGACGCAATCCTGGACGACTCACACGATCTATTTCAGCGATAACAGGCTTGCCCAGATAATATTTCAGATCGATGGCCAACCTAGGCTTACCGCCTTCACGGGTAGCACTGAAGCCACTCACATAACCTTCATCGTGCAACACCTGAGCTACCGCAACCTTAAGCTTGGAACCTGGCATTTCGACACGAGTCTTACCAGCCATCTGGGCGTTGCGAATACGGGTCAGCATATCTGACAGGGGATCTTGCATACTCATAATCTATTCATCTCCGTAGAAAAATCTCGCCAACTACCAGCTCGACTTAACAAGACCGGGCACGTCGCCCCGCATTGCTGCTTCACGTAACTTGTTTCGGCAAAGGCCAAATTTTCGATAAACTCCATGCGGGCGACCCGTTATCTGGCACCGACGTCGCTGGCGTGTCGGGCTAGCATCGCGTGGAAGCTTCTGCAACTTAACCTGTGCGTCCCACTTGTCCTCGTCAGAAACTTTGGTATCACCCAAAGTCGCTTTAAGTGCCGCACGCTTGCCTGCGTACTTTGCCGCAATTTGTAAGCGCTTTTTCTCGCGCGCGATCATTGATTTCTTCGCCATGGATAAAGCCTCTTAATCCTTCAGTGGGAAGTTGAAGGCCCGCAGCAGAGCGCGACCCTCATCGTCCGTACGAGCTGAGGTTGTAATGGTGATGTCAAGACCACGCAGCGCATCCACCTTATCGTATTCAATTTCAGGGAAAATAATCTGCTCGGTCACTCCCATCGCAAAATTACCGCGCCCATCAAAAGATTTAGGGCTTATGCCGCGAAAGTCCCTGATGCGTGGAATAGCAATGCTTATCAGACGCTCCAAGAATTCATACATACGATCTGACCGCAAAGTGACCTTACAACCGATCGGCCAACCATCTCGAACCTTAAAGCCTGCGATGGATTTTCTCGCTTTAGTCACTACCGCTTTCTGACCTGCGATTCGCTCCATATCAGCGACGGCGTTCTCTAAAACTTTTTTGTCGCCCAACGCTTCACCCACGCCCATATTCAGCGTGATTTTTGTAACTCGTGGGACTTCCATTACATTCGCTAACCCAAGTTGCTCCTTCAGCAGAGGAACTAACTCGATCTTGTACTTTTGTTTCAACGTTGCCATGTCTTCTACCTGTTGACCATTCCGCCACTAAAGGCTTAGGAGTCAATCTCCTCGCCGCTGGACTTGAAAATTCGGACCTTGCTGTCACCAGTTACCCTAAAGCCAACACGGTCTGCCTTATTGGTACCCGGATTAAAGATCGCTATGTTAGAGATCTGAATCGGGCTCTCGTGCTCAACAATACCGCCCGCCACCCCCGCCTGAGGGTTAGCCTTGGTATGCTTCTTAACCATATTGATACCGGAGACCAGAACACGACTGTCATCCAGTACCCTACGAACCTTGCCGCGCTTACCCTTGTCCTTGCCGGCCAGGATTATTACTTCGTCTTCGCTTTTGATTTTCATCACTTCTCTACCTACCCCTTTTCCGGTGGACTAAATAACTTCCGGAGCCAAGGAAATAATCTTCATGAACTTTTCACCACGCAACTCACGGGTTACTGGCCCAAAGATACGAGTTCCTATCGGTGCGTCCTGCGCGTTTAACAGCACAGCCGCATTATCATCGAACTTGATGAGCGAACCGTCCGGGCGACGAACGCCCTTCCTTGTACGCACAACGACCGCCGTCATCACCTGACCCTTCTTGACCTTGCCACGAGGGTTAGCCTCTTTCACGGTCACCTTTATCAAGTCGCCAACACGAGCATAACGACGTTTGGACCCGCCCAGAACCTTGATACACATCACCCGACGTGCGCCACTATTATCTGCGACTTCCAAATACGACTGTGTCTGAATCATCTCTTACTCCCACTTGCGGCAGTGCCGCTAACCCCTAACTGCTGAACTACCGATCAGACCTGGGTGGCGCTCTCAATTACTTCCAGCAACTTCCACGTTTTACTTTTAGAAATCGGACGTGACTCGGCGACACTCACTGTGTCCCCTACACCACACTGATTACTCTCATCGTGGGCATGAATCTTGGAAGAACGAGTAATATACTTGCCGTAGACCGGGTGCTTTTCACGGCGCTCTATCAACACAGTAATTGTCTTATCCATTTTGTCGCTTACAACTTTACCGGTAACGACTCTTGTACGCTTCTCCGCACCTGACATATTCAATTACCTGCCTTTTCTGTGATTACAGTCTTCACACGAGCAATGTCACGCTGATTCTGCTGCAGCAGGTGCGTTTGCCCAAGCTGACCGGTCACTCTTTGAATGCGCAACTTAAATTGAGCTTCGCGCAACGTCAACAGCTCTTTAGCCAATACTTCAGGGGACTTCGCACGTAATTCGCCTGCTTTCATCACATCACCGTCCGTTTAACAAATTGGGTCGCTATCGGAATCTTGGAAGCTGCAAGCGCAAACGCTTCTCGCGCCATTTCCTCAGACACACCCTGCAGTTCATAAAGAACTTTGCCGGGCTTGATCTGGGCAACCCAGTACTCAACGTTACCTTTACCTTTGCCCTGGCGAACTTCCAGCGGCTTACCGGTAATTGGCTTATCAGGAAATACCCGAATCCAAATTTTTCCACCGCGCTTGATATGTCGCGTCATAGCACGACGGGCAGCCTCGATCTGACGAGCCGACAAACGGCCTCGACTCACCGCTTTTAAGCCGTATTCGCCAAAACTCACTTTGCTACCACGATTAGCCAGACCGCGATTACGGCCCTTCATCATTTTGCGAAATTTTGTACGCTTTGGTTGTAGCATCTGCGTAACCCTTAATTAGTTGCTGTCTTCTTGGCGCCGTCAGCATTACCTTCAGTGCCGATGACTTCGCCTTTAAAAATCCAAACCTTGACACCCAGAATGCCGTAGGTTGTCGCAGCCTCGTATGTGGCGTAGTCGATATCAGCGCGCAGTGTATGCAAAGGCACACGACCTTCCCGATACCACTCACTGCGAGCAATCTCTGCGCCGCCCAGACGACCGCCAATCTGCACCTTGATACCCTCGGCGCCCTGACGCATAGCGTTCTGAACTACCCGCTTCATTGCACGACGAAACATCACGCGACGCTCCAGCTGCTGGGCAACATTCTGTGCTACCAATTTGGCGTCGAGATCCGGCTTGCGAATCTCTTCGATATTGATATGCACCGGAACACCCATCCTTTGAGTCAGATCCTTACGCAGCTTATCGACATCTTCACCCTTCTTACCGATCACGATACCTGGTCGGGCTGTGTGGATGGTAATGCGGGCAGTTTGGGCCGGTCGCTCAATCACGATACGGCTAACCGATGCGTGATCCAACGCCTTCTCGATGTAGGCGCGTGACTCGAGATCGGTAATCAACTGCTTGGCATAGTTCTTGTCGGCATACCAGATAGAGGTATGATCCTTAACTATTCCAAGGCGGATGCCGGTTGGATGTACTTTCTGACCCATTTAGTCTTCTCCTGAACCTAACGGTCGCTGTCGGCAACTTTAATAGTGATGTGACAACTACGCTTCAAAATACGATCCGCACGCCCCTTGGCTCGCGGACGCAGTCGCTTCATAGTCATACCTTCATCTACAAAAATGCTGGACACCTTTAACTCATCGACATCCGCACCTTCATTATTTTCAGCATTAGCGATCGCTGAATCGAGCAGTTTCTTCACAATATGCGCGGCTTTCTTGCTGCTAAATTCCAGCAACCCGAGAGCTTCCTCTACACGCATACCTCGCACCTGGTCCGCAACCAAACGGACTTTCTGTGCTGAAATCTGTGCGCCTTTCAATCTTGCTGCTACTTCCATTTCCTAAACCTCGCTAACGATTCGCGTCTAACGCTTCGCTGCCTTGTCCACAATGTGGCCGCGGAATGTGCGGGTTGCCGCAAACTCCCCAAGTTTATGTCCGACCATATCCTCATTAATGAGAACCGGTACGTGCTGCCGCCCATTGTGTACGGCGATAGTCAGACCGACCATATCAGGCGAAACCATCGAACGACGCGACCATGTCTTGATCGGCCGGCGATCGTTACTCTCGACAGCTGCTTCGACTTTCTTCATCAGATGAAGGTCGATAAATGGACCTTTCTTTAGTGAACGCGGCACAATATATTCCTCTAATCTCTCAGTTCTAACGACCGAACTTATTTCTTACCACGACGGCGCACGATCAAACTATCCGTACGCTTGTTTTTACGAGTCTTGTAGCCTTTGGCAGGAGTTCCCCAAGGGCTAACAGGATGACGACCACCTGAGGTCCGACCCTCACCACCACCGTGTGGGTGATCGACAGGGTTCATTGCTACACCTCGCACTGTTGGCCTGACACCGCGCCAACGAACAGCGCCGGCCTTACCCAATTTACGTAGGTTGTGCTCGGAGTTGGACACTTCACCCAGCGTTGCGCGACAATCAGAAAGCACCTTTCGCATCTCACCGGAGCGCAGACGCAAAGTCGCGTACTGCCCTTCGCGCGCAACCAACTGTACCGACGCGCCAGCAGAACGCGCTACCTGAGCGCCCTTGCCCGGCTTAAGCTCAATACAATGCACAATCGAACCGACCGGGATGTTGCGCAATGGCAGGCAGTTTCCAGCCTTGATTGGCGCTGCAGAACCCGACTGCAGAACATCACCCGCTTTGACACCGCGGGGCGCTATGATGTAGCGGCGCTCACCGTCAGCGAACAACAGCAGAGCAATATGCGCTGTACGATTTGGGTCGTACTCGAGACGCTCTACCTTCGCGGGAATAGCATCTTTGGTGCGCTTGAAATCAATGATGCGATAGTGCTGCTTATGACCACCACCGATGTGACGCGTCGTAATGCGCCCATTGTTGTTTCGGCCACCGTTCCTGGTCTGATTCTCCAACAACGGCGCATAAGGAGCACCCTTGTGCAAATCGTCGTTAACCACCCGGACGACATGGCGACGACCCGGCGAGGTGGGCTTACTTTTTAAAACTGCCATTTCGCTCCTGCTCCTTAATCCGCCACGGCAAAGTCAATATCCTGACCTTGCTCAAGCCTTACGTATGCTTTTTTCCAGGTCGACTTGGTACTGAAGCCAAACTTATTGCGCTTGACCTTGCCCTTGACCCTCAAGGTATTTACTTCGCTGACCTTGACTTTGAAAAGCTGCTCGACAGACTTCTTGATCTCTGCCTTAGTGGCGTCAATCGCCACCTTGAATACATATTGATTGCTGGCATCTGCTATAATGGCCGCCTTCTCGGAAACATGCGGGCCTACCAGTACCTGGAATATGCGCTCCTGGTTCATCCCAGCATCTCCTCTATCTTCTTCACAGCATCCACTGTAACTATGACCTTATCGTGCCCTATCAGGCTAAGCGGATCGATACCAGCAACATCGCGCACATCTACTTTGTGCAAATTCCGCGCTGCAAGATATAAATTCTCATCAACTTCCGCAGACACTATCAGTACATTGTCTACGCCAAACGCGCCTAACTGCTGCGCTAGCAGCTTGGTTTTTGGTGCTTCCAGACTCAGGCTCTCAACAACCATCAGTCGATCCTGACGCGCCAGCTCTGACATAATCGACTGCATTGCAGCGCGGTACATCTTACGATTCACTTTCTGCGAGTGATCCTGCGGCTGCGCTGCAAATGTTACACCACCGCTACGCCAGATAGGTGAGCGGGTGGTGCCCGCGCGAGCGCGCCCCGTACCCTTCTGCCGCCACGGCTTCTTGCCGCCGCCACTCACGGCAGCACGGTTTTTCTGCGCCCGGGTGCCTTGTCTTGCGCCTGCTAAGAAGGCAGTAACGACCTGATGAACCAGATCCTCATTGTATTCACGAGCAAATGCAGTATCGGAAACTGACACAGTCCCCGTTTCGCTGCTACCCGGCTTGAAAACACTTAATTCCACGTTAGAGACCCCCTAACCTTATGCTTTGACCGCAGGACGAACAATCACGTCACCGCCGGGTGCGCCAGGTACGGCCCCCTTAATAAGTAATAAATTTCGCTCGACATCTACCCGGACTATCTCCAACCCCTGAGTAGTGACGTTGGCAGAACCCATATGACCGGACATCTTTTTGCCCTTCCACACGCGCCCTGGCGTTTGGTTCTGACCGATAGAACCCGGCGCGCGATGCGAGAGCGAGTTGCCGTGCGTGGCATCCTGCATCGAGAAATTCCAGCGCTTAATAACACCTTGGAAACCCTTGCCTTTGGATTTGCCAGCCACATCCACTTTTTGACCAACAGCGAAACGCTCCACCGTGAGCTCCGAGCCTACCGCGGGAGCCTCATCGGCCTCTTCCAGGCGAAATTCCCACAAGCCCCTCCCTGCTTCAACGCCGGCCTTAGCAAACTGACCGGCCTGGGCCTTGCTCACTCTAGAGGCTTTTCGAGTACCCGCTGTAACCTGTATCGCTCGGTAGCCATCGCTATCGATTTCTTTGATTTGAGTAACGCGGTTTGGAGGTACCTCCACTACGGTTACTGGGATTGAAACGCCGTCCTCAGTGAAAACGCGCGTCATGCCGGATTTACGTCCGACTAAACCAATAGTCATCTTACTATCCTCTCAGTGTACGGGGCTGCACCCTCTATGGCCGCCCCGCACTTTTAAAAAGAACTAGGCGTTACACACTCGGAGCTCCTGCCCCAAGCAGGTCTTGCTACATTTTTTTGTAGTTAACCAAGACTAATCTGTACTTCCACACCTGCTGCCAGATCCAATTTCATCAATGCATCAACAGTCTTTTCTGTGGGCTCCACGATATCCAGCAATCGCTTATGAGTACGAATCTCATACTGATCGCGGGCATCCTTGTTAACGTGCGGAGACACCAAAATAGTGAACTTTTCCTTCCGGGTTGGAAGTGGAATCGGGCCTTTCACCAGCGCACCCGTGCGGCGTGCTGTTTCTACGATCTCTTGAGTAGATGAATCTATCAATCGATGATCAAAAGCCTTTAGGCGAATTCGAATGCGTTGACTCTGCACCAGACTTAACTCCAAGCAATAAAAAAACCAGGGATCCGCAAGGGAACCCCCCGAAAAAGGAACGCGAATATTAAAGACGACTCGCTGCTCTGTCAAGCGGGGTTTCGAACTAATTGTTCAGAAAAGAAAGGCCGTTACTGGATAGGCGGTGAATTGAGTGCCATTGGGCTGGGACTGCGCTAGGCAGGATAGCCTGCCGCTGTTTATGGGCACGGGTTCACGGCGGGTCCCAGCCCTATACCATTCAATTTGCCGCCGAACCCGACGCTGAGGTAATGCCATTCCGTTCTGACCCGAATAGCGCTTACTTGGGCTGCTAGGTCGGCGCCAAACCGACTATAGCTTTTCGGGACAGGCCGTAAATACATCACGGTAGGCTCGCCCCACGGATGGCCGCCCCACGGATGGCCGCCCCACGGATGGCCGCCCCACGGATGGCCGCCCCACCCTGCATAGCCCCACACAGCCCCACACAGCCCTTCAATCTCTGTTCGCTCTGACGACTGCGTGCCTCACTTCAACTTAAGTAAGTTCCATTCTGCTCAGAGAGAAAGACCCAAAAATACTAATTCGTTATAACCAACGGTGCCACCCTGCGCTGCGCTTAAAACGGCCTCAGCTCGCTCTCGCCTCACCAGCGCAGCCAAGGCAATGCAGCGCCTCGGGCATAGCCTTCAACCGCGCCAGATCAATCGGCTCGCCGCAGGCCTCACAGTCACCGTACGCTCCGCTCTCGATACGCGCCAGTGCTGCCGATATCAGGACTATAGACCTGGCCGTCTCGTTACCCAGGGCATCTACGACCTCGTCGTTCTCGCGCTCCTGCGCCTGCTCTGACGAATCGCCCGAATGGGATTGGGTGGCATCAGCTTTCAGCTTCAATAAGCGTGACTGCAGGCTGCGCAGACGCTCTTCCAGTTCTGGCTTGGGGAATTCATCGACCATCTGTCATTCTCCTGCTGGTCAATCGGCTTTCAACAGGCGGTACAACTCGTCTTTAAGGGAGAGACGACGCAGCTTTGATTCCTCCTCGGTACGGGTTGCAACCGGGGTAACCTCGTCTTCCATCTTCTCAATACTGCGAGTCAACACATGATACTCGTCGAACAGCTTGCGGAAATGTGCGTCACTTATTTTCAGCTCGTGAATACGATCTTTGAGTGTTGGAAACTCGTGGATAAGGTCGTGATGATCAACTGACATACTAACTCCTCTAGGAAATCTAACAGCGCTTGAACTAGATCTTAGCGCCCACACCAAAGAGTGCCATGATCCACATCAGAAAACAGGATTTTCCCTGTAATTTGTCATCTTGACCCGAATGAGGCCAGCCCTGACTATGCGTGTGAAATATAAATTCTTATAAGGGAAATGCTTTGGAATCAGCCCAGCGCTCGCATTCAGTTTGGGTGGGTTATCTTTTGTGGATCTTCGGGTTCATTGGTGCCCATCGCTTCTATTACGGCAAGCAAGTCACCGGGGTCATCTGGTTCTTTACACTGGGCCTGTTTTTTATCGGCTGGATTATCGATCTATTTCTGATCCCTTCCATGGAACGCGAAGCCGACCGGCGCTTTGTGGCGGGCCCGATCAATTACAACCTGACGTGGATACTGCTCACTTTCCTGGGCCCGCTCGGCATTCACCGTTTTTATATGGGGAAGATTTTCACCGGCATTCTTTATTTGTGTACCGGCGGCTTGCTACTTGTTGGCGTGCTTTACGACTTTCTTACCTTGAATGAGCAACTCTCCGACATTAACAGTGATTACTAATTTCCTACGTCCATAAAAAAGCCCGACACTAGGTCGGGCTTTTTTATGGAGACAAATAAACCGGGGACGATAAAC
The DNA here is from genome assembly GCA_041688425.1 of Halioglobus sp. Taxonomy (GTDB): domain Bacteria; phylum Pseudomonadota; class Gammaproteobacteria; order Pseudomonadales; family Halieaceae; genus Marimicrobium. Next base: position 63,944 of record JBDNIE010000080.1, read on the forward strand.
CGGGGACAGACCCCAATTTCCCCTGGGGAAATCGGGGTCTGTCCCCGGTTTA
>JBDNIE010000383.1:0-6226 GCA_041688425.1 Halioglobus sp.
CCCGGCCATTCTTCTGTAGGAATAAAAGGATACAGAGCAAGTCGGATACCCTCCTGCACACTGTTCTCATTATCCATGATGCTGCGCCGGCGTATGTAACGGCCTTTGGAGGATCGACTGTCGATCGCATCCGTAGCGTCGATACCACCGCGGCTCGAAAATACCGGCTCGAGTTGCATGTTGTAGACCGTCACTTGCAGCGACACCACGGCGGCCAGCATATTCCAGTCAAACTCTGCATTGACACTGTTGCCAGGCCCCTGCAGGGTCGGTGTGCGCGATACGCCATCCCAGCGTGCGATGTGCTTGAGTCCCTCGCTGAAGGCGACTTCAAATTCCACCAGATCGGTAAAGATGAAGGCGTCGAGTTTGCCTGATTTTTCCATCTCGTCGCGGACCTGGTGCATAATCAGCGCGAAGGTTTTGCGATTCAGTTTGCCGCTGGTCGGGTCGACCGGGTTGCCAAAAGCGCGTTCCGCGGTATTCCAGTGCTGCTCGAAATCACGCTGTGGCAGAACCTTGAAGCCATTGTCTTTCAGATATTGAGCCACCTGCGCATCGATGCGCGGTGCTTCTTTTTCCAGGTAATTACGGGATGACGTGCCCAGGTTCACATGGGCGATCACTACGGTCTTTATCGGGTTGGCGTCCAACTCAGCCTGGTTGATCTGGTAAGGAAAGGTGGTCGGGTTATAGGCAGGAGTGCTGCTGCAGGCGGAGAGTAGCGTGGTTGCCGCAACAAAAACAGCGAGATGGCTAAGTGATAGTAGGCGACGCATACAGTATTCCAATCCATTATAGTACCGGGCATGGTAGCAAAATCTGTCAGGGGACACAGTGCTAAATGGCAATACAATTATTTGTCAAACGAGCGGGAGCAGGGCCGGCAGTGGTGTTGTTGCATGGCTTGTTCGGTGCCGGTGGCAATTTGGGTTCGTTGGCTCGCGCCTTACAGGGCGCCTTCACTGTGTTCAGCGTTGATCTGCCCAGCCACGGCAAGTCCGACTGGCTATCGCCTCTGAGCCTGGCGGCGATGGCGAGTGCTGTGCAGCAGTGCATGGATGTGCAGGGCATGTCTGCGGCACATTTTGTCGGCCACTCGCTGGGAGGTAAAGTCGCAATGCAACTGGCCCTGCAGAGTCCGAAGCGCGTGCAGTCATTGGTCGTGGCGGATATTGCCCCGGTCAGCTATACGCCGAGCCATGAAACGGTGTTCGCCGCGCTGGAGTCTGTTGTCGCATTGCCCTGCGCCAGTCGCACGGAGGCCGCGACACGCATGGCTACGCATCTTGGGGAAGAGACCGTAATCCAGTTTCTGTTGAGCAGCCTGCACCGCGATGGGCAGGGAATTTACCACTGGCGCTTCGATCTGGACGGGCTGCGTGCCGACTATCGTGCATTGCTCGCGGCTCCCGAAGGCGGCTCGATGTACTCTGGCCCGGTGCTGTTCATCAAGGGCGCGAACTCTGACTATATTGCGGAGCAACACTGGCCAGCGGTGCAGGCGCTTTTCCCCTCGGCAACGGTAAAGGTCATGCCGGGCTGTGGGCACTGGCTACACAGCCAGAAGCCACAATTGTTCAACGGCATTGTCGCGCGCTTCCTTGCGCCGCAGGAAGGACGTAAGCTAAGCAAAGCTTTTTCCAACCAACCACTGAATGAGAGATAGATCGCTGTGAACTTTAGCTTGGGGAATGTAGTCGCTCTCTTCGTGCTCGGCATGCTCTGTTTGCATTTTCTCGGGTCTGTTCGGGTACGCGAGTTGGCCGTGCAGGCGGTGGTCCGCGCCAGCAAGCGCGACGACTTCCAGCTACTTGACCAGTCAGTGCATGTGCAGCGTCTTTCAATGAGCCGCGATGACACTCGGCGGTGGCGGATATGGCGGCAGTATCGATTTGACTACAGCTATGATGGCGTAGAGCGCCGCCAGGGTCATGTAATCATGCTGGGTAAGCAGTTGCAGTCTGTCATAGTATCCGAGAGAGCCCCGGTACTGCATTAGCGTCGGCGGTGGCTTGTAGGAGCAAGCTGCCGACGCTGAAGAGTTCTTCAGATATTTACTTTTTAATCTGCGATTCCAGCATATTAGCCACTTTCTGCCCGTAGGGTGGCAAGGTGCCTGCCAGCTTCGCCATATCCACGAAACCCTCGCGGTACACGCCGCGCGCATGACTGAAGGTGCGGAAGCCATCGCGGCCGCGGTAATTGCCCATGCCGCTGTGACCGCTGCCACCGAAGGGCAAATCGTCACAGGCCACATGCAGGGCGATAGCGTTCACAGCCACGCCACCAGAATGGGTTTCGTTAATGACCTTGTTCTGCTCCGCCTTGTCTTTACCGAAGTAATACAAGGCCAGAGGGCGCTCGCGCGCATTGATAAAGTCAATCACCTCCTGCACGTTGTCATAGGTTTTGATATTGAGCATGGCGCCAAAAATCTCATCCTGCATACAGGCCAGCGTATCGTCAGGATTGATCACCATATGCAGGGCGATTTTGTGTTCTTTTTTGTTGGAGAACTCCTCGCCCGGCGGGCACAGCGAAATGATACGTGCGCCACTTTTCGCCGCTTCAGTGATGTAACCCTTTACTCGTTCATAATGGCGCTCGTTGATGCAGGCTACAAAGTCGGGATTGCCCTGCACAGTCGGGAACTGCTCAGCAATGACCGCCTTGCAGCGGTTGACGAATGCTTCCAGTCGACTTTGTGGCACAAAGCAGTAGTCCGGGCTGACGCACAGCTGGCCTCCGTTCATGGCTTTGCCTGAGATGATGCGCTCGGCGGCGGCATGAATATCGCAATTCTCCCCGACGATGACCGGCGACTTACCGCCCAGTTCCAGTGTCACCGGCACCATGTTTTCTGAGGCTGCGCGCATTACCAGGCGACCGATACTGGTCGCACCGGTAAATATCAGATGATCCAGCGGCAGTGCAGAAAATGCAGCGCCTACGTCGGGGCCGCCAGTTACCACGGTTATTTCTGACTCTTCAAAATACTGGGCAAATAGCGTCTGCATGATCTCGGCGGTGTGCGGTGTGTACTCGGAAGGTTTGATCATGGCGCGGTTGCCTGCGCCGATTACATCTGCCAGAGGGCTAAAGATCATATTCACCGGAACATTCCAGGGGGTCATGATGCCGACCACACCCTTGGGTTGATAGTGCACGTGAGCCTTGGCGCCAAGGAAATTCATCGGCATAAAAGGCGAGCGCTTCTCTGGCTTCATCCATTTTTTCAGGCTTTTCTTAACGAACTTCAGGCTGCCCACAGAGGTCATGATATCGGTCATCAGGGTCACGTAGCGCGAGCGACAGCCGAAGTCCTTTTCCACGGCCTCGCAAATGGCATCTTTGTTATCCACCAGCAATGCAATGCAACGGTCAAGGCGATCAATGCGTGTGGCAAGGGCGACAGGGCCCTCGGCACGAAACGCGCGTCGCTGGTTATCGAGTATGGCTTGCAATTCAACGGCGGCAGAATTTTCTTTCAGTGATGCGTTCATGATGGATTCCTCTTTCAGCGTTTACGCAGTGGTCTTGGCAGTGACAGTGTCCGCGGATGCGGCGGGCTTGCGTTTTTTGCGCAGTGGCTTTTCGGTATTTGCTAGGGGCAATGCGATTTTGATCCCGGCATCCTGCAACAGCATGTCTGCGCATTTCTCGCCGATCATAACCGCCGGGGCATTGGTGTTGCCTGACGTAATCGTCGGCATGATGGAGGCGTCTGCCACTCGCAGGCGCTGAATGCCGTGCACGCGCAGTCTCTCGTCTACCACTGCCATTTTGTCGACGCCCATTTTGCAGGTACCCACGGGGTGGTACACCGACTCTGCTTCTGAGCGCACATAGTCCAGGATTTGCTCATCGGTTTTTGCCAGCGGTCCCGGCCTGAATTCTGTGCCCCGGTATTTGTTCAGAGCCGGAGCCAGGAAAATATCGCGAACACGCTTGAAGGCATTGATAATCGCCTTGCGGTCATTTTCAGTGTCGAGGTAGTTGGCTTTAATGGCGGGCGCTACAGCTGGATCCGCACTGCGGATATGCACACTGCCGCGGCTCTCAGGCCGCAGATGACAGACTGTAGCCGTAGTGCCTGGCGTGGGTTTCAGGTTGCCCTTGGCGTCCGGTTCGCTGGCCGCGGGGGCGAAGTGTATCTGTGCATCAGGCCTGCTCTCCTTGGCGTTAGTGCGAAAGAATACCCCCACCTGAGCTGCCGGATGTGCCAGCAAGCCGCGGCCTTTCATAAAGTACTTCACCACGTTTTTGATCATAGCCAGTGGGCGGCTCTCTTCGTAAAACGTCAGCACGCCCTGCAAGCCCTGTTGAACGTTGATTGTCAGATGATCCTGCAGGTTTTCACCGACGCCCGGCAGATGATGTTTCACCGGTATTCCCAGCGCTTCAAGATGTGCCTGATCACCCACGCCAGACAGTTCCAGTAGCTGCGGTGAATTGATGACACCTCCGCACAGAATGACCTCTTTGCTGGCATATGCGCGTTCAATACGGGCGTCTTTTTTGCCCTTACCCATACCTTTTTCGGCAATGGAATACTCCACCCCTGTAGCGACCCCGTCTTCAATCAACACCTGTTGGCACAGCGCGCCGGTGAGTATGGTGAGATTGGGGCGAGCCTGACACTCGCGTAAAAACGTCCGTGCGGTGCTCTGGCGTTTGCCTTTGCGTATGTTGGTCTGGTAGTACCCGGCACCTTCCTGTGAGGCGCCATTGAAATCCGGGTTGAATGGCAGTTCACTCTGAATGGCGGCCTGTATATAGATATCGGCGAGATCCAGTTTTTGCTCGTCGGCCACTTCCTCAACCCATAAGGGGCCACCGTAGCCGTGGTAATCATTGGCACCTTCGGCCTTGTGTTCCGAGCGTTTAAAGTAGGGGAGTACCTCGTCGTAGGACCAGCCGGTATTGCCCAGTTCGCTCCAATGATCATAGTCCTCTCGCTGCCCGCGGATATAGACCATGCCATTGATGCAGCTGGTGCCGCCCAGTACTTTACCGCGCGGCCACGAAATATGCCGATGATGCATGTTGGGTTCGGGTTCGGTCTCGTAGCACCAGTTAACTTTGGGATTTTTCATCAAGAAAGCGAAGCCAAGGGGGATATGGATTAGCGGCGAGCTGTCCTTGCCGCCTGCTTCAATCAACAGGACCTTGCGGCTGGCTTCGCGCGATAAGCGATAGGCGAGGGCGCATCCGGCAGAGCCGGCGCCGACGATAATATAGTCGTAGCTTGAGTGAGATTCGGCCATAAAAAACAACCCTGTTATCAGTGGAAACGTAATGACTTCGCGCGACCGGCGGCAACATTGCTGGCGGGCGCCAATAGACAAATGTACAAAAAATGATTATTGTTCATTAATTGCAGTGGGTCAAGGTGGCGGTCGCAGTAATGCCGGATAAGCAGTTCAACGCATTGGACTATAATGATCCAATGGTAGTCAGGATACTGGATGCCGGGGAGCAGTGTGTTAACCGCTTCGGTATTCGGCGCACGTCCATGGGTGAAGTGGCGCGTGTCGGCAAGCTGTCGCGCGGTTCCATCTATCGTTACTTCAATACCAAAGAAGACCTTGTGGAGGGGGTTTTCAGGCGTCGCCAGGAATTCTTTTTGAACCGCACCGAGGCGCAGTTAGTCAATGAGACGAATCTGGTAGATAAGGTCACGCATGCCGTGTTGGCCGGCCGCAAAGATATGCGGGAAGGCATCTTCGGCGCGCTGGCAGAGATTGAGCCAGAGACGATGGCGATGATGTTTCTGGATCCGCGCTTCTACCAACGCAGTTTGTCCTTCTGGCCGCCTCACGTGCATATGGCGCAGGCAGCGGGCGAGATCAGTGCAGACCCCAGCGTGGATTTCATCACCGACCTCATCGTGCGGCTAGCCGTGTCGCTGGTCATGTTCCCCAGCATGGTCGTTCAACTCAAGTCGCGGAAAGCCTTGCAGGCCTATCTGCAACAGGCATTGAACGCGAACACAGTGAAGCAGTTGCCATTTTGATGCATCTAGGCGTCAAAGCGAGTAGAGACAGCCAGGACCGTCTGAGCCCAAAGAGGGTGGGGCGGCCATCCGTGGGGCGGCCATCCGTGGGGCGGCCATCCGTGGGGCGGCCATCCGTGGGGCGGCCATCGGCGCAGCGAGCCTAGAGGGAGGGGTCTGCCCCTCCTGCCTTGCACAGTTCCAACCCGGTCCCCTTTAATTCACCCC
>JBDNIE010000384.1:0-8799 GCA_041688425.1 Halioglobus sp.
AGGTATTCACCGACTTCAAGCAGCAACATCCACTGATGATGGAGCAAAATACCTCGATAGATGAGGCGCGTGAAATCATGCGCAGGACTCATATCAAAATGTTTCTGGTTATCGATGCACAGGAATCATTTCGGGGGGTCAAGCACAGTGGGGCTGTGAGCTTTGGCGGGGAACATCCGAAGTATCCAACCGCTTGGTTATATTCGAGCAGATCTGGTCACACCCACCGACTCCAGTCTATGAGTCAGCACCCATAGTCGAGTGCTCTAAGCGTTTATAACTCTATGAAGCGGTAGAAGTAGAGTCAGCAGAACTTCGCTTCCGCGTATTCGCCGGACCGAGCCCCACCGATGCCCTGGGGCGGTTCCGTGCTGCCATTGGACGCCAGCCACATGACTACGCTCCTTGGTTTTTCGGCCCCTGGGTACAGTCTGACTACGATGAGCGCATCGATGAACTGCGTGAAGACGATGTACCGACCTCGGTCACAGCCACTTACACACACTACCTGCCCTGTGGATCCCACCGCGGCAGGGAGGATCGCCTGCGCGAGCAAACCGCCGGGCGCAATGCTGCCGGGCTGAGCACTCTTGCATCCGCAGGGCCGCCGCTGAAGACAATGGATATTGCAAAGCACAAGGGATACACCATGGAAGTAACATCATCAAAGCCCAAGGCATCATTTGCGGTGCGCGGAATGAAACTGCCTCTCCAGGCACTCTGGTTTCTCGTCAAGCACCCTGTAGTCGCTCTCATTATGGCGCTGCTAATTGCATTCTCTTCATTCTCATTCCTTGCACATTTCAATCCGGCCATTGGAGAGCGATTCAATAATGCTGTTATCTATTTCGGCGCGGCCACCCTCACATCGACCATCAGCGACACACTGAGGCTCACAGAGCGAAAATTGGGAGTCGTGTCTACAGACCTCCGTGCGACTAAATCTAAACTGGAGACAGCCAAGGTTGAACTCGACGGTTTCAAGACGCGCAAGGCCAAATTCGCCAAGGCTGGAAAGCAGATTGAGAAACGCGCACTCCGGCGATTCACTAAAGTTGCTGTCTACGGCATTGCCCGAGAATTTCTTGGCTGGGTACCTATAGCAGGGGACGCGGCAAGCCTTGCCCTCACCGCAGGTGGTGTCTATGAAATGTGCCAGATGTTCAAGGAAATCGAGCAGGCAACCGCCGAACTAGGTGTGCGTTACAAGGTATACACCGACACTTTCTGCGAGAAACCTGCGGAGAAAAGTGCGGAGGTTCTATCCAGCTTCACGAAGACCGGCTTTTCCCTGAGCGTTTTATTAATTAAATCAGTAACCTTTTGATCATTTATGGTTAAGGTCGGCCGGTTCTGGGCGCATCAGTCAGGCCGGCAGTCAGTCAGTCAGTCAGTCAGTCAGTCAGTCAGTGGATTCATTTTGGGGTAACGGGGGGGCTTATTGGTATTGAGGGTTAGCATGGTTGATATACAGTCGCTTTAGTTCTGGATTGTGTACAAATTTACGTCTGAAGGTGTTCTGCTGTGATGTAGGTCACGTTGACTTGAATGGAAAAGCGCAACAAACTCATTACGCCACTTCAACAAAGCAGCTCATCCAGTCACCGACAGAGCGACTCCTGAAGCCCGGCAGTTGATCGAATGCGTCGGTTGGGGTCTGTGTCACGGATCATGAAACCGGTGATACAGACGCACGGCGGCCCATAGTGCCCATTTGAGAAATTGGCTATACTAAAAACCGATTGGTTTTGGAGACTATTAATGAATACCAGCAATAGTGTTCTCGATTTAGCAGGCGCACTGAGCCAGTCAGATGAGTTGATAGCGGCGGGGTATTGGGATGATGCGATTAGCTTACTTACCGAATCGAACCGACGCAAAGAAGATCCAGCTATCGAAAGACGGCTGCTGAAGTTACGCCACCAAGCCTTTGCCGCAGTGGTCAATGGTGCGCCCGTTCCAGATTGGCCAAAGTCGTTGCCAGATTACTTTCCAAATGAAACCGCTATTCCAGAGATACCAGCTTCCGAGTTGTGTGCGGATGTTGTCACCTCAGCGATCGCGCACCACGGATCGTTAATGGTGCGCGGGATGATTGAGCCGAGTGTGGTTGCCGGCATTCGCGATGCTATAGATCACGCCTTCCAAAGCGCCAGCGAGGTGGCGACGCCCCTCACGGCTCTACCACCTTGGTATCTGCCTTTCAGGTCCCATGGCGATGATTATAGCTTTGGCGGTCCGGAACGCACATACGCCAGAGCAGGAGGTGGTTTGCACGCGGTGGATGCACCGCGTGCCCTGTTTCGGCATCTGGATGCCCTGTCGGCAGCCGGGTTCGACCGTATGCTGAGAGACTACTTCGGCGAACGCGTAGCGATATCAGCCAAGAAAACGACACTGCGGCGCACCGAGCCTGGAGCCGCGGCGGGCTGGCACCAAGACGGAGCCTTTTTAGGCACAGAAACGCGATCTCTGAATATCTGGACAGCCCTGAGCCCTTGTGGAGTGGACGCTGCTAGCCTTGATATTTTACCACGGCGCCTTGATAACTTGATCGAAATGGGTGGCCCAGATATTTTCGATTGGGCGGTCAGCAACGACACAGCTGAACGATATGCCGCTAATTCCGTCGTCCGCCCGGTTTTCGATACTGGTGACGCGCTACTATTCGACCAGATGACATTGCATCGCACAGGAGTCGACAGCAGTATGACTCAGACGCGCTACGCTATCGAGATGTGGTGTTTCGCCGCCTCGACCTACCCACACGAACAGATTCCCCTCTGCTGGTGAAGTCCCAAGTAAAAGGCTGACGCTTGGTTCTGCCTATTACATTTTCTGGCTTTGCACTGATCACACACCGCGCTAACGTCCGTGGAAGTGGCCGCCCTGGTCGTACTCATCGAATGACAGCACCAGGCCATCGCCTGTGCCCAACTCCCCTGTGTCCAGCATTTTAATTTGCAGGCGCACATCGTTGGCAGAATCAGCAAAACGGATAGCCTCTTCTTTGGAGATCAGTTCATCCCGATAGGCTTTCACCAGCGATTGGTCCAGGGTTTGCATTCCAAGTTCCGTTGACTTGGACATCAGGTCTTTGATCAGGTGCACCTTGCCCTTGCGAATATATTCAGCAACCAGCGGCGAGCTGAGCAACACTTCCAACACAGGTGTGCGCCCCTTGCCATCTTTACGCGGCAGCAACTGCTGGGCGGCCATAGCCCTCAAGTTCAGTGACAGATCCATCTAAACCTGATCGTGCTGTTAGACGTCAATTACCTTGGCCGGTCGGCGGGGAAAAAGCTTTGAATCCGATCCAGCGACTGGTTGGCATTGTTCGCGTGTAAGGTACACAGACACAGGTGGCCGGTCTCGGCGAAGGTCAGGGCCTGCTGCATGGTTTCCGCCGCGCGCACCTCGCCAATCATTATGAGGTCCGGTGGCTGGCGCAAGGCGTTCTTCAGCGCCACGTCGAACCATTCAGTGTCCACACCCACCTCGCGCTGGGTGACAATGCAGCCCGCGTGTTCATGGATAAACTCCATGGAGTCTTCAATGCTGATGATATGACCACGGCTGTTGTGGTTGCGGTAATCCACCGTGGAGGCCAAGGACGTCGACTAGGTATAAGTCGAATAAAGGGGCTATGGGGAAACATTTTCTTCCAGCATCCCGATGCTTTACATGAAGTGAACCGAGCGATGACCACCGAGGGGTAATCGGTCCAGATATCGTCATTCACGACCAGAAAAGTCGCGCCTTCCAGCACCCAGCAGGGGTAGCGCCTGCCCTATGCGTTGTGGAGACCACCCGATTACCCAACCCAATGTCGGCAAATTCATTTTGTGTCGACCTGGGGCTCATCTCGCCTCAGGCCTGCCTCAAGCATTTCGCCCCCGAAGGTATAGGCGAGCCACAGTGACCCTTCCGTCGAGAAATGCACCCCGTCAGGACGCACCTTGTCGACCCCACCCATGCTCTCTACGAACACGCCTTTCGGGCAGAGCTTGGAAAACAGATCATAGGTACGGACCTCAGGGCGGTCCTCGACAAGTCGGGGGATAAGCGATTCATTCAGATAGCGCACCCGTGCCGTATCGTAGATTCCGGTGCTCGTTCCCGACACCCCGGCGTTGACCTGCATCGATCGGGCGCAGGGCTGTTGAATCCAGAGAATCGCCGCACCGCCAGCCGTGAGTTCATCGACGGACTCGCGGTACTCTCGCAAAAGATACTCATCGAAGACCGGGTCACCGGGGATCTTCATTTGCATCCAGTCCGGCAAGCGGCGTTCCTGTGTGTCCCAGATGGAACTCATTACGATGACCAGGTCCGGGTTGAACTGTTCAATCTGTTTTTTCCAACCCTCATGGACCCGAAGGCAGCTCTCGGGCAGAGGCTGCTCACGATTCGCGAACCACCCTGATTTGATGAAGCCCTCGTCTGCCAGGCCACACCCGAGCGTTGCAGTCGTCCAAACTCGCGCAGCATCAGTGTCGCCGGCCCAGCGCTCAAGTCCGTAACCAGCAGTCCTGGCCACGGAGTCTCCTACTACCATAACTCGTAGCAAAGAACTGGGGTCAGGTCGTCGGTATAGTTCGAGACTGTCCAGGACCACGGGGAGTGCAGCTTGCGCAAAAGCATCACTTCCGGGGTCGATATCGGTTGGGAACTCCGCCTGGAATATTTGGCGGGTGCGCATATCCTCTTTGAGCAACTGGTTCATCGCGTTGATGAATGGGTCGTTCAACAGAAGCAGTTCCTCCTCGATAGAACGAGGCATTGAGGCCCAGATAACCGGGGCGTCCCCGGCGGACAGTAAGCCGAGGCCATCGCGCAGAGCCGATTCGGTCCACGCCGTGGCCGCGGTATGGCCACCCGCTCGACCAGTGCCAGAGAGTTTGGTGATCTCGGCGGGGTCCCATCCGCTCACGAAAAAAAGTACCACATCAGGATTCACATTACCGACAAGTGCCGGCCACTCCTTCAACCATTCGGCACACGTCTCGGTTCCGTCATCCATGGTGGCGATGCTGTCGCAGCGGAAAGGCTCAGCCACGGTAACAGCGAGAGTTTCTGAGTCTGCGGCCCGAGCCTCCAGCACTGCTATGACCTTTGCCGAGGAAGCGTCAGGAACAACGAGTACATTTAAGATTCTGTCATCGACCAGGGTTGGTACCTCATCGGATATCGGGGTGGCGAGAGGCGACAACAGCTCAGCGCCGATTTCACGGTTGCCCGCCATATAGGCTGCCACAACGACTAACGCAATGCAGGTGGGGGCAATGGTCCAGCGAACAGATTTTCTCAGCCGGCTCGGGAAGCCGTTCCGAACCGGCATCTCAATCAGGTTGTAGGAGGCAATCGCCAGCGCGAAGGTGAGCGCTATTCGGAGCGTAAACAGGGCCCACCCGTCGAGGCCTGTGTACTCCTCATCGAGCCACAGGAACAACGGCCAGTGATAGAGATAGAGGCCGTAAGTGATCCGCCCGACCGCCGGAAGAAAGCCCCATGCCAACACCGATGTGAGTGGACCACCGGATAAGAGGCTCAAAATGAGCACACAGTTGACCAGAGCAACCAACGTGTAACCGCCAAGCCAGATGGGGCCGTCGGCGAGTTCGATATGTGTCCAGCACCACACGGTAATGGCGAAGGCAATCAAACCAGCAAGGGCGAGACCCTGCCGGCCACGCTCCCCAAGGTTGAGAGGATACCGGGCCAGCACGACCGCGAGTAACCCGCCCATGAGCAACTCAGCCGCGCGGGTGTCGGTGCCGTAGTAGAGACGATCCAGACTGGCGCCCTGGTGGTATAGCCAGATCATCCACGCGGTTGAGGCAAGGGTGCCGAACAGAAAGAAAGCACCAATGGACCGCAAGGAATTCCTCCACTTGATCAATGACACGAACACCAGCGGCATGAGCACGTAGAATTGTTCCTCGACAGCAAGCGACCAGAAGTGCTGCACGGGCGATGGTGCCGCGAACAAATCGATATAGGACTTTTCGGTAAAGATAAAATACCAGTTGGCCACCTGGAAGGCTGCGGCGGTTACCTGACCCGGTATTTCACGCACCTGGTAAGGGCTAGCGACCGTGGCGCCGTAAAGAATGACACCAGCCAGGGTCAGGAGCGCCGCTGGCATAAGGCGACGGTAGCGCTGACTCCAGAAAGAGACCAAGTCCACCGTGCCGGTCTGAGCCCATCTGCGGAGCAAAATTGAAGTGATCAGGAAACCCGATGCGGTGAAGAACTGCGATATGCCAAGGAATGCACCCTTGGCCCAGTCAAACTGGCCATGGTATGAGAGCAGAACAACCATCGCGACACCGCGGAGCCCGTCAAGCGCAGGGTGATAGGTGGAGAGTGCGGATGACGGCCGGACCGGAGTCTCGCGGCTCGAGTCAAGCGGTTCTGTATTCGACATTTATCTGAATCCTAGCGAAACGCCTTATGAACTCGACGGATGGGCGGGCCAGCACAGTCAACCGCAACACGGTACTTTGCCAAAAAACCAATGTTGATTTCCAAATGCTCGCCAATAAACAATTCTTCGAAAACTCTACCAAGCATGCAAACCTCCAGAACGGGCTGTTATTTGTCGTTAGTCTCTCAAGCATTTGTGGAGGCAGCCGCGACCAAGGACAGTAACCAAGCACCCCCCTATGCAGCAAGCCGCAGGGACTAAACTTTAGCGGCTCGTCACACTCTTGCAAGATCAGCGCGATTGTTGATTACCACTTAAAACTGACACAGGGGGGTTTTCATCCAATTCTGATCCGGGTTATGAGTGCCCAGTATATCTAGGCGTCTGTGGATAAGTCTGCTGTCTGGGTCGTGTTTTCTTCCTCCTCTGGTGGTGCTAAGCTCGGTTTCCGCCGCTTGTTATTTCCGCTGGCCAGGCTGTTACGGAACCGCCAGGACTCGTTGCCAGTTTCCACGATATGGCAATGATGAGTCAGTCGGTCCGGTAGTGCGGTCGTCATCTTGGCATCTCCAAACACACTGGCCCATTCGCCAAAGCCCAGATTGGTGGTGATCATCGCGCTGGGGCGTTCGTACAGTTTTGAGAGCAAGTGGAACAGCAAGGCACCGCCGGCCTGGCTGAAGGGCAGGTAGCCCAACTCATCCAGAATCACCAGGTCGACATGGGTGAGACGGAAGACCAGCTGACTCTGCTTACCCGCCGCCTTCTCCCGCTCCAGAACGTTGACGAAGTATAGGCAATATAAAGAGGCTATTGGCAAGAAATCGACTCGCACCCTCCCGGTCTCATACCCGAAGATGGCGCCCTGTCGTCATTGATTGTCTCGACATCACGCTCGTATCGCTCTCATTGTAGATCTATTTCGATCATTCCGGTCCTGCGATACGCAGGAACCCATGCCATCTCTTTTTCAGTGGCTTCCCTGCTGGTTGAACGGTGAACTCGCGGACTCTGCTACCGCGCGCCCTTCCAAGCGAAAAGAGGCAAGTTCTCGGGCCGCGCCCGGGATAGTGGTGCGAGTAACGGGAGGGCAGGGATATCCTGTTCCTTCTTGCGAAGATGAGCCAGGATTCTGTCGATGATGTCCTGATCCTCGATGCAAGCGATGACTTTGACGGACCCACCGCAGCGGGCGTCTTCAGGGTATAGAGAACCTTGCCGGTGGAACTCAGCGAAAGGCGGGGAACTGCCACCGCTGGCCTGGCAATGTACCGGCACAGCCGCTCACGCGTGTCCTTTTGATGTCCCTCACAGCTCACCCCCGCGTGTCGCGAAAATCCGTTGGCCTTGGCCACCCGCTCCAGTCTGACATCAGGCCGGTCGAGTGGGCGGATGGTGCGAATCATGAAGGCCTTGCGACCCTGTTGCGGGCCGACGGCGATCGGATAATACACGGAACTACTGCGCCATCCAAAAACAGAATATGAAAATGTATGTTGAGGTTGAGAGCCGAATCGAAGCGCTGGATCAGAGTCACTGCACCGGTAGCCCCGTCCTTGAGCCGGTATCCAGCTTTGTGAATCAGATGTGTAGAAATTGCACGGTAAACAATGCCCAGCAACTTGCCCATCGCTTGAGGATGGGCGGCGAAAAGGAAGCGTAGAGGGAATGGAAAACTGATGACCCACTGACGAAGTGGCAGATCGGGAAATACGTCGTCGGCCAGTAGGGCCGCTGTCTCGGACATCCGGCGGGCGCCACAGCTGGGACAGAATCCCCGCTTCTTGCAGGAAAATGCTACGAGCCGCTCGAAGTGGCACTTATCGCAACTTACCCGCAGGAAGCCGTGTTCGAGGCGACCGCATTTGAGATACGCTTCAAACTCTCGATGGACATGAGCCGGCAGACTTTTGCCCTGAAATTCCAATTGCTCAACCAGGGCTGGGTAGTGTTTCTCTACAAGTTGGTAGAGCAGAGTTTGCTCTGGGCGATGGCGTTCATAGGTGGCGTGACCAAGGGCATGCCCATGAACCGGGGCAGGCTCTCCTTGCCTGGTGACAGCATGCTGCGTCGACTCCAACTGAGTTGAGTCATCTCACTCGATGACCTCGTCTCGGAAAAAGTCATCAAGGAGATGGGCGTATCCAAACTTCGACGCGAAGAACTTACTGTGCAGTTTGTGATGACTCCTCGAAATCGATTACGGGCCATTGACTTCCGGAAGTTCGAACTCTCAAGCATTGGGGACGTGCTCGCCCGAATGAAGAAGTATGGCGAACAGCATGTGGTGGTGGTGGAGACGCACAACGCTTCAATACGGGGTATCGTGTCGGCTTATGGCATTGCACGCCGCCTGCACACACCCATCG
>JBDNIE010000081.1:0-7603 GCA_041688425.1 Halioglobus sp.
ACAAAACTTGGCACTTGCGTTGCACCATGCGATGATTCTGCCCTATGCAACCTGCGCCCTCAATGATCCATACTTCACGTCTGCCGCGCAGGTACCTTCTGCTGAGTGCCTGCTCGGCCATCACGCGCGGGGTCGTTGCGGGCAGCCACTGCAGTAACGTTAACGTAGGGCTGGATCTTCTGTGACACTGGCCTTGTCAGCGCTCGATCAATCCTTGGCGCGCGCGCCCGACCAGGCCGGGGTCGCGCTGCAGGAAACACTGCACATGGCCCAGTGGTGCGAACAACTGGGCTACACGCGATTCTGGGTGTCGGAGCATCATGCTTTTCCCTCGGTGGCGGGCAGTGCCCCGGAAGTGTTATTGGCCGCAATCGGGGCGGCAACACGTAGTATTCGCATCGGCTCTGGCGGCATCATGCTCCCGCACTACAGCCCCTATAAAGTCGCCGAAGTATTTTCTCTGCTAGCCAATCTTTACCCTGGTCGCGTCGACCTTGGCGTAGGCCGGGCGCCCGGCGCCGACATGGCCACTGCCGTCGCGCTGGCCACAGACGGACGCCCCAAGTTTGATGCTTTTCCCGCCCTGGCCGCAAAACTCAGCGAGTACCTGTGGTCGGAAAAAACCAGCCCCGTTGTAAGCCCCAGACCGCCAGAACACATTCCCTTGTGGCTGCTTGGCTCCAGTCCCGACAGCGCAGTGCTGGCAGCGCAGCGCGGACTGCCCTACAACCTCGGCCTGTTTATCAATCCGCAGGCAGATTCGCGGTTGATCCATTTGTACAAATCCCATTTCCAGCCCAGTCAACAGCAACCCAAGCCTTACGCCATTCTTACGCTGAGTGTGTTTTGTGCCGACACAGAGGCACAGGCCAGCGCGCTGCAGCTGACCTACGATCTAAATCTGTTTCGCTTTTTTACCGGCCAGTCGAACGGACAGTCGATGACGCCGCAGGAGGCTTTGAACTATCCGCTGGGCGCACATGAACGCGCCTTCATCGATAGTCGTGAAAACAGCCGCGCCTCAGGCACTCCAGCTCAGGTGAAAGACAAAATAGAACGGCTTGCCGCACTGCATGAGGCAGACGAGATTATGGCGGTGACCAATATGTACTATCTGGAAGATCGCAAACGCTCATTCGAATTACTTCGAAAAGCGTTTGCATAGACTATAACTTGGGGGAACATCAAGCCGACACTGTCGGCTCAACGTCCAGGAGGCGTGGTTAGTTAGTACTTTTCCACTGATTTTTTCGCGTCATCCGCTGCGTTCTTGGTGGCTTCAGCGGCATCAACTGCACCGTCCTTGACACTATCAGCCGCTTTGTCGGCCATAGCACCAGCGGAGTCCATCGCGTCGGTGGCGGCATCCTTGACACTGCCTGCGGCATCGCTAGCCATATCACCAGCACTCTCGGCAGCACTCTTGACGCTATCAGTCGCTTCATCGGCCATATTACCGGCTGCATCGGCTGTATCGCTCGCGGCTGCTTCTGTTTTATGTGCCATGTCGCTCATGTCGTGGGCTGCATCACTCGCCATATCTTTGGTCGCATCAGCCGTATGATCGGCCATCGCGCCCGCTTTTTCGGCGACTTCCTTTTCCTTTTCACCGCAGCCGGATAGAGTAAACGCCACCAGGGTAAGTGAAAGCACACCTAACAATTTCTTATTCAACATAAAGTTCTCCATAGTGGTTGATATCGTAGATCGGGAATAGCGCTATACATCTATTGCACGACAGACAAAACGCCTGTGGGCGAAATATAGCACCGTCACCAGCCTGCGTCACCCAGCGTTATGGTAAACGTTCTGAACATCCTCGAGATATTCGAGCAGCTCAATCAAAGTCTCGAAGACGCTCTGATCGTCATCGCTAAGGGCTGCGATCGTTTGCGGCACAAACTGAATGTCATCGACTTCAAACTCAATATCCTCGAACGCATCCATTAACGCCTGTTTGGATTTGAAATACTCAGTTTGCGGTGCGAACACCGTTACCTTGCCATCATCACACTCGATGTCGGATACATCCACATCCGCCATCATGAGTGCTTCCAGTGCCGCTTCTTCTTCGCCGGCAAATACCAGAATAGCGCTGTGATCAAACAGATGGCTCACGCTACCAGGCGAACCCAATTTACATTTCGTTTTAGTGAAGCATTGACGCACATCACCAAAGGTGCGGTTCGGGTTGTCGGTCAGGCAGTCGACAATGACCATGCAACCGCCCGGACCGAAGCCCTCGTAGCGTGCCGTGGAGAAATCCTCACCACCCACTCCACGCGCCTTGTCCAGTGCTTTCTCTATGACATGCGCGGGCACCTGGCTGCGTTTTGCCCGTTCAATCACGCCGCGCAATGACAGGTTCCCGGCAGGATCAACACCCCCCGACTTGGCAGATACATAGATTTCACGCGCATAACGACTGTACACCCGCGCTTTCATATCAGAGGTCTTAGCCATCGATTCTTTACGATTCTGATAGGCCCTGCCCATAGCATTACTCCGTGGTCGTTCACATACCGATTCAACACTCAGGGCAGCAATATAATCGCTGCGCGGCACAGTATCCAGTGCGCAGCATGGTCTTTCTTATAAGGCCGAGGTTTGCTGTAGCGAAGATAACTCGGCGAAAGCTTGATTTAATCCGTTGCTAAGTGCGTCTATATTGAATGCTGCCGTCCTTTAAAAAGTGTCGCACAGCAGAAGAGACCTCCTCCAACCGCCGTGGAAACGCCGAATAACGACAGAGGAATGTAGAGAACTATCCAGGGTTGAGGCAACCGTAATTTCCAAAGCCCGCATAGCGAGAGCGAACGGGCGGCGTTTTCAATCTTTTTCTGATAAGGTTTCTCTGGCAGTGCGTTGCCCGGGGCCTGTCGGACTTAGAGTGATGCTACTGCGGCGGCGGGCTTCTGGAAACAAACGTCAAACTACTGTGTGGTTAAAAGCGGGCAGGATTTTTAGCCTATTTGTCTAAAAGGAATCACTATATGCGTCGCTCTCTGTTCTCAGACATTGCAGTAATCGCGGCGACGTTCCTCATCGTTACAGTCGTCCAGGCGGCCACGCCGCCAGCCAAAGCTGACGTTGCCGTTGCCGTTGAGGTTGAGGTTGAGGTTGAGGTTGAGGTTGAGGTTGAGGTTGAGGTTGAGGTTGAGGTTGCGCTGAATGCAGCCTATGCCAAATACAAGGACCTGCAGGAAGGTGCCAACGCCGACTACATCCCGGCGCTGGCAAAAGTTGATTCAAATATATTCGGCATTGCACTGGTGACGCCAAAAGGCCAGATCTTTAGTGCGGGCGATATCACATCGGAGGTTTCGATCCAGTCTATCTCCAAGGTCTTTACGTTGGCACTGGTGATGGATGAGAGAGGTCCCGAGGCCATTTCACAAAATGTGGGGGTCGATGCTACCGGCCAGGCATTTAATTCCATTGTCGCAGTCGAGCAGTACAAAGGTGCCGAGATGAACCCCCTGGTCAATGCCGGGGCAATCACCGCGACGAGCATGGTCTCAGGTAGTTCCAGAGAGGAAATCTGGACCAGGATACTAAACTACTATGGCGATTTTGCCGGCCGCGAACTGTCGGTCAACAAAGAGGTCTTCGACTCTGAGGCAGCAACCAATCGGCGCAATCAGGCGATCGCGCAACTGATGTATGCCTATGGTCACATCAAAGATAATCCGGCACAGGCCACGGACATTTACACTGAGCAATGTGCTGTCAATGTGAACGTGCTCGACCTCGCAACGATGGCGGCAACGCTGGCAAACGGCGGAAAAAATCCGCTTACCGGAAAGCAGGCGATGGACATCGAGAATGTGCCTGAGGTGCTGGCAGTTATGGCTACGGCAGGGCTGTATGACGACTCAGGCAAATGGCTGTATCTTACAGGTCTCCCCGCCAAGAGCGGTGTCGGTGGCGGTATTATCGCTGTCTCGCCGGGGCGTTTCGGTATCGCCGTGATATCGCCACCACTGGATGCGGCGGGTAACAGCGTCCGCGCGCAAAAAGCGATTGCGGATATTTCCAACGCATTGGGCGGCAACCCCTATGTGGTTAAACCCACTGAGTAAGCGGCCGACACATTTGCGCTGCTATGTCGCTATAGTATGTTGCGACTAGATTAAGGTGACAGGGACAACCATCGCATGTTCTGGCAGTATCAAATTTGACCTGTGCTAACACACCTGATATTCCCCGCTATTGCCTCCAGGAAGCCATACATATCCAGCACAGCTTCTGCATCAGGCTCTGTCGTCTTGCCCCTCAGATCGCCGGTAATTTTGCCCTGCGCCACCGTTTCAATTAACGCTTCCTTGAGCGCCCAGGAATACTCGATCAGCGGTTGGTTACTTTCACGCTCCGCCAATGTCTCCAGCGCATTGGCCAGTGCGTAAATCAGCGCCGATGGATTGAACAGGGCCTCCTTGCCGCCGCTGTCTAGATACTTCAGATAGAGATCATGCGCGGTGCCGTGGGGCGCCTCGTACAGCATAGTGCCCTCCTTGCTCTCGATGATGGAACTGGCCGTTGCCAGACTGCCGCCCAATGCTGCGGAGATGTCGGAAAAAATGTCACCGTCGAGGTTTTGCGCGGGATAAAGCGCATTGCGCGGTGGGTCGGTGATCATTTTTTTCAATTGGCTGGACGGACGCATAATCATGAATGACGGCGGCCGCACGCCGGATAAGGCCAGCGCTCGGCGCACATCGGTAATCGCGGTACTGAATACCTCGTCATACTCCATGTACTCGCGCTTCAGCCCGAAGTAGACCTCCTTATCTTTCTTGGAGGCATCGCGAAAGACCTGGTGCACCCAATCGGTAATAGCTTGCTTGTCATTGGACATCAACAATATCGGGTCGTTCTTGCTCACTTCTCGCGCGTGTTTTTCCTCACCATCGACGATCACTTTGATGATGCCATCTTCTGCCATCGGCATATTGAAGCTACCGTACTGATCCCCTCCCCCGGCACTCATGCGCGACAGCGACACGTGGTGTTTGCGACTGGGAATGCCGTAGATTTTCAATTTTCCGACCAGCTTGAACAACTTCCTACCCGTGGTGTTATCAGGCACACCCCACAGTGCGCGTTGCGGCGGATTAGCGACAATGCGCGCGGCCTGCGCATCGATTAATTCATAGTGGTAGCTGAGGCCCGCCTGCCGGACCTGCTCTTCATAATCCTGTTCGTACACCGACTCAATAGCCGCGCGCATCACGCCGTCATAACCCGGTATCACAGTGTCTTTCAAGCCCAGATAAATGTCTCTTTTCTCGTCGATAGCACGCTGAAAAAAGGCATGTGCCCAGGCTTTTACGTCCTCAATGCTATTCGTAGCCAGCAGCCAGGGATCACCACGCTTGACACGGCGACGGTGCAATTCCACTGGCTCACCGCTGCTGCCTACAAACACCAGCTTGATCACACCTGTCGCCTTGGACAACTCGCTGAAGCTATGCTTAATGCCCCCACTTTCCATGGTCATGACCTCGATATCGCGACCAATCCATTGTGGCTGCCTGACCTCCAGATTGCGAAACTCGATATCCTCTCGCGTGATATTGCCGCCAATACCCTTGCGTATTGCACCGTTAGGGGACTTGGTCGCCAGTTTATTGAGGCCGGCTTCGTCGATATCGGAATGCTTGGCCAGCAGCTCATCCAACTGCTGTCGGTTAACCGTCATGCCCGCATTTTTTACGCCCACACCGTATTGTTTCAAGGCAGCGATGGCATCGTTGACGACTTGTCCGTTAGTCAGCAGACGGTTCTCGGCGCTGAGGTCTATCTCCACCAACTCGATATCGAGCCGCTTCGTGACAAACTGGTCGAGGATGCGCTCGAAGGCAATTTGCGCCATCTCATCGCCGTGCAGAATGACCAGTGGTTTGCGCACTTTTAGCTTGTTCATGCAATCTCCTGTTGGGTAAGCGCCCGTTTCGGCACCGCTATGGTGCACCCCCGATGGTCCGCGGAAAAATAAGCACTATCCTGCCATTTACATGCCGCTTTTAAGAGGTAACTACCAATGGAGCGACCTCCGAAGAACAACCGGGCATGGTCGCATCCTCGCGCGCAATGTCAGGTAGCGCGACCTGTCTGGCCAGTCTGCTACCGGTATTGTCCGCTGTTAAATCCCGACCGCATAGTCTGTGCGTGCATTCTATTGATCATTTCCTGTTCGGGTTTGGCCGGCGATTTACGCCTCGACAACGGCGCTGTCCTGCCGGGTGAACTGTGCAGTATCAGTGCCACCACATCGAGTTGAGTTGAGTGTTGACTACGAAACGTCCAACAGCGCCACCACAGAAGGTCAAGCTGACTCCCGCTACCAATAGGATCTATTGCACTACGAGGGCTGGTTCTGGTTCGGTCGCGTGCGCGACTCCCGCGATACATTTGAGGCGCTGTAACAAGCCTACTCGGTGGGCAGCGGTATTGGGCTACACATGGTGGTAGCCTAGAACTTCCAGGCCGCGTTTACTGCTAACTGCAACATATCGTTGGTCTCAAAATCACCACCAAAACGTGCACCGGTTATGCGTGCATTACCCATATCCATGTACATCAGATAGCCACCAATTGTCACAGCATCATTGAGGCTGTAACGCGCACCACTCGCGTAGCGTATCTGCCGGTCCAAAGGCAGTTGGGCGTTCCGATCTTGAGAATCCACGGGGCTGGAGTCATAAGCCACACCACCGGTGAGGTCCCAGCTCTCATTCAGCTTGTACTGGGCACCCCACGCAACGTGGTAGGTGTCTTTCCACTCAGTGGGGATCCCCACAGCGCGATTTTGGGTGGAGACAAGCACATTGCCCAGGGAACTCCAATCGTCCCAGCCTACGGTAAAATCCACGCTCCAACGCTCATCCATTTGCTGGTGCACGCTGAACCGTACATATTGTGCAAAATCCATTCCGGTATCGATTGCTGCCTGTCGAGTCCCGATCAGAGAACCTACTACACTGTCTGAAGGCACTTCGATCTTCAAATCGCCATCAAACTCTATATTGACTTCGCTCTGGTAGAACAAGCCAAAGCGGCTACCGGGTGACAGTTCATACAGTGCGCCTAACGTGAAAGCGGGTTCTATATCGTCGCCATCAAGAGAACCTCTGCCATCCTGCAATGTGGGATCGAGACGAGGAACGGCCACATCCAACTCCAGGTTGGCGTAAATCGCCTGTACCGAGACACCGAGCGACAATCGGTCAGTGACCTGGTAGGCCACTGTCGGGGCGATTGCCATCAAGAGGAGATCGACTTTAGTGGCCTGGTAACGCCCCACCCAATCGTCATCGTAATCCATGCCCGCCCCGGACAAGCCGCCAAGTACGATTCCTGCACTCCACTTTTCGGAGCCCAGATCATTGACGTAGGCCATGGACGCCAACGGGGTTACCTGCCCGGCATTATCGCCATCAATACCGCCATTGCGCGGATTGCTATAACTCGTATCAAATTTCATATCCCCAATAATCGCACCTGCGGAGACAAACAGATGACTACCCTCCAGACGCCCTATGCTCGCCGGGTTATAGTTGATTGTCATCGCGTCGTCGGTCCCGGCTGCAGCCCCCGCTGC
>JBDNIE010000082.1:0-4392 GCA_041688425.1 Halioglobus sp.
GGTGAGGAATCAGGTCACGTTCAGCAACTGAAAGAGTTGCGTATCGACTGCGATGCGGACACAGTGCTGCTAAAAGTGGAACAAATCGGTGGTATTGCTTGTCACACAGGTAGGCGAGCCTGTTTTTACCAGCGGCTGGAGGAGGGCGCCTGGCGCGTCACAGACGACGTGATTAAATCACCTGCCCAGATGTACGGGAGCAAGCCATGAACGATGTGCTGCAACAATTGGCCATTATTCTGGCCGCACGGCGGCAGTCTGATCCGGAGCAATCGTATGTGGCGAGTTTGCACCACAAGGGCCTGAACAAAATCCTGGAAAAAGTCGGCGAGGAGGCCACCGAGGTAATTCTGGCGGCCAAGGATGCCGATGCTGGTGGTGACCGCGATGCGGTTATTGGAGAAGTAGCCGACCTTTGGTTTCATAGTATGGTGATGCTGTCGCATTTGGATATAAATGTAGACGATGTGATGCAGTGCCTCAGCACCCGCTTTGGTGTGTCTGGTCTGGATGAAAAGGCGGCGCGTGACGCGAGCTAGTTGGCCCGCAGGCAAACACGCATAAATGGTTGTGCCGTAATGGACGGCGTGAGTGTAACGGGAGAAGACAATGGGTATCGGCGGAATCAGTGTTTGGCAGTTGTTAATCATATTAGCAATCGTAATTATGTTGTTTGGCACGAAGCGGCTGCGCAGCTTGGGCGGGGACCTGGGCAGTGCAGTGAAAGGCTTTCGCAAGAGCATGACCGAAGACAGCGACACCACAAAACCGGATGATAGTGCCGAACCGGACAGTACCGCGGACACCGCCGCTAAAGAAAAGTAAATATTGAATGTTCGATATCGGTTTTTCCGAGCTTATCCTGATCGGGACCGTGGCCCTGCTGGTCATCGGGCCCGAACGGCTGCCGGAAACAATTCGCACCGCAAGCACCTGGCTTAACCGGCTACGGCGCGGCTTCAATGAGATCAAGCAAGAAGTACAACAGGAACTGCACAACGATTCCGTGATGCGCGACCTGCGTCAAACCGGCGAGCAGCTGAAGGACGAAGCCGGCGCCATCGGGCGTGACTTAAAGAAAACGACTGCCGCGCTGAAAACGCCGCAGCCTGATGCCACCGCACCATCCGAACCTGCCAAAACTCCTATGGAAAAAACGGCTGAATGAACGAGCCAGACTCCACCGACCAGCCACTATCGCTGGTAGCACACCTCACCGAGCTGCGCGACAAACTGCTGCGCGCGCTGCTGTCGGTGCTGATCATATTTATCTGCTTATTCCCCTTTGCCAACGATATCTACACTTTCGTCTCGGAGCCCCTGCGTGCACTACTGCCACCCGGGGCAACCATGATCGCCACTGAAGTGGCCTCGCCATTTTTTACGCCGTTCAAGCTCACCATGGTGGCGGCGCTCTTTCTGGCTATGCCGTATGTGCTTTACCAGGCCTGGAGTTTCATAGCACCGGGCATGTACCGCCACGAAAGGCGCCTCGCCGTGCCACTGCTGGCCTCCAGCGTTTTGTTGTTTTATGCCGGAGCAGCGTTCGCCTACTTTGTTGTTTTTCCGCTGATCTTCGCATTTTTCACCAGCGTAGCGCCAACAGACATCGCCATCATGACGGACATCAACAGCTATTTGAATTTTGTGCTGAAATTGTTCTTCGCCTTTGGCCTGGCATTTGAGATTCCGATTGTGGCGGTGTTGCTGATCTGGTCCGGCATCACCACTCCGGAAGCGCTGGCCAAAAAACGGCCCTACATTATTGTCGGTTGCTTCGTTCTGGGGATGCTACTGACACCTCCGGATATCATTTCCCAGGCGCTGCTGGCCATTCCTATGTGGCTACTGTTTGAAGTAGGTGTTTACTTTGGCCGCCTACTTAAGCGGCGCTCAGCGCGGAATAGCACTAACGTTTAGCCATCAGCCCGCCATCAGCCACCAGCGTAATACCGGTGGTATACGCCTCCGATGCCAGATAGAAAATCGGATTGAGAATTTCTTCGGCCTCTGCGATGCGCGGAATCAACGCTGCAGCGACCATACCTTCACCGTAACCGGGTAGGACCGCTATCGCCCCATCAGTGAGGTCCGAGTGGTAGCTTCCGGGCGCCAGTGCATTAACGCGAATATTCCAATCGGCCCACTCCTGCGCCATCACCTCGGTGAGAGCTTTTAGGGCCGCCTTGGTAGCGGCATAAATGCCCGAGTAAGCTGGCGTTGACAGGGCCGCCACTGAAATCACATTGATCACGCAGCCGCCACCGTCCTTTCCCATCCGTGGCGCGAGGCGCGAGGCGAGGTACCACGGGCCTTTGAGGTTGACATCCACCATCTTGTCGAAGGCACCCGTGCTGATATCGGACAAAGGGCCCAGTGCGACATTAGTGCCCGCGTTATTGACCAAAATATCCACGCGGCCAAAGCGCTCGTAGCTGGCCTCAATGAGACGGTCAAGGGCCTCGACATCGCCCATATGCGCGGCGTGTGCCAGCGCCGTACCGCCTTCGGCTTCGATCGCGGCGACGACCTCCTGGCAGGTCACAAGCTTGCGACTCGCCACCACCACTTTCGCGCCCTCACGCGCGAAACCTAACGACATAGCGCGACCCAAGCCCCGACTGCCGCCCGTCACGATCACCACCTTGTCTTTAAACTTATCGCCCATTTTTTCGCCCATTTTCCATCTCCGGCAGGACTTTCTTCTGCATAACATTCACAATGTTGAGCCATTACACTAGCACGCTGCAATCGCCCCGCCACGGAATCCCAGTATGAATCTCCGCACAGTCAAATCTGTTAAGCCACATCGCGCTTACTTCGCCTCGCCGGCCGACACTTCGCCTTTGCGCATGTGCAATTGATGTCTGCTCGCGCGAAAAAAGGCCTGCCTGCGCTGCTACCCATGCTGCGCTTGCTGAAAAACTACAAACTGCGGGTGATCGGCGCCAGTGTCGCACTGCTGTTTACCGCAGCGGCAACGCTTTCAATGGGTCGCGG
This sequence comes from Halioglobus sp., assembly GCA_041688425.1. Lineage (GTDB taxonomy): Bacteria > Pseudomonadota > Gammaproteobacteria > Pseudomonadales > Halieaceae > Marimicrobium. The sequence continues at coordinate 3,001 of JBDNIE010000082.1, forward strand.
CCTGCAAGTACTAATCGACGACGGCTTCGGCGGCGGCTCCAGCGTCGACCTCAGAAATGCTATCGGTCTGTTGATCATGATCGCGGCGGCAATGGCCTTTGGCACCTTCATTCGGTTCTACCTGGTGTCATGGCTGGGCGAACGTATCAGCGCAGACATTCGCAAACAGGTATTCGACAATGTCGTGCGCCTGCACCCCGGATTTTTCGAACTCAACCGCAGCGGCGAAATCATGTCGCGTCTGACCACCGACACGACATTGTTGCAAACCATTATTGGCTCTTCGTTCAGTATGGCCCTGCGCAGCGGCCTTACCACTAGCGGCGCGCTGGTGCTGATGTTTATTACCAACCTGAAACTGAGCCTGATCATCGCTGTGGGTGTGCCACTGGTACTGCTGCCGATACTGGTGTTCGGCCGCCGCGTGCGCAAGCTGTCCAACGAGAGCCAGGACAGCATCGCCAGCGTGGGTAGCTATGCCGGGGAAGTGATACAACATATTCGCGTGGTGCAAAGTTATACCCGCGAGCAGTTTGAAGCAGAGGCCTTTGACCGCGAAGTGGAGCGCGCCTTTGAGATTGCGCGTCGCCGTATCTGGCAGCGCTCCCTGCTTATCTGCGGCGCAATCATGCTGTTGTTTGTCGGCATGTCCGGCATGCTGTGGGAAGGCGGGCAGGACGTACTCAGTGGCCGCATGACAGGGGGCGAACTGGGTGCGTTTGTGTTTTACGCCATCATGGTGGGCAGCGGCGTGGCCACGATTTCCGAAGTCTGGGGTGACTTGCAACGCGCCGCCGGTGCGGCCGAACGACTGGTTGAACTGATCAATACGCGCAGCCTGATCGACAACCCTGAAACTGTCTCTACCACCGTAGCCAGCGCGCGGCCGCAACTGCAGATGGACGACATCACCTTTGCGTATCCCACTCGCCTCACACAACCGGCACTGAAGAATTTTACACTGCATATTGAGGCTGGCAAAAGTCTGGCGCTGGTCGGCCCATCGGGCGCGGGCAAATCCACAGTGTTTGAGTTATTGCTGCGCTTCTATGACCCACAACAGGGTCAGATCATGCTCGATGGCACCGACATTCGTCACATGGATCTGAAGCAAATGCGTGAACACATCGCGCTAGTACCGCAACAACCGGCACTATTCACCGGCGATGTGCGCTACAACATCGCCTACGGCAAACTTGATGCCACGGATGAAGAGGTAACTGCCGCTGCTCGCGCAGCCCACGCGCACGACTTTATCGCGGCGCTACCCGAGGGCTATGCCAGTCATTTGGGGGACATGGGCGTGCGCCTGTCTGGCGGTCAGCGCCAGCGTATCGCGCTAGCCAGGGCGATCCTTAATGATCCCAGGATACTGCTGCTGGATGAAGCGAC
>JBDNIE010000385.1:0-8436 GCA_041688425.1 Halioglobus sp.
ACAAAAAGCACTATAGATGAATTGACACTCCAAGCGATAAAAACACGCAGAGGGCAGCCGGAGTTCAGGAAGTCATTACTTGCGGCATACCAAGGACAATGCTGTGTTACCGGTTGCGCTGTGGAGAGTGTACTCGAGGCAGCCTATATCACACCTCACGCACAGGAGAGTGATTATAAAGTAACGAATGGACTCCTGCTTCGGGCAGATATTCACACGCTGTATGACTTGAATCACGTGGGTATTGATAGTGCAGGGGTTGTGCATATTGGACCCGCGTTAAGGGGCAGCGAGTATCAGGTGTTCGAAGGTTCTGTCATCGCTAAATTGTTGCCTGAAGAACTCAAGGAAAACCTTGCAAGGCGATTTGTGGGATTCAGTGAAAATAGGCGTGACGAATCAATTTGATTGTTAATTCAACGATATGCATGAACATAGAGATCATGGGTATGGCTCAGGACGTTACCAAGTAGTGTGTGATTCAAAATAAAATGCAGAAAAACGGAAGAATAGCCAACTCCGAGATTCGGCGCTCGCAGCGCGTTCTCGCGATGGTCCATGAATTGCACAAGCAAGGTTATCAGCGCCTTGCCATCTTTTCTGGAATGGCACCGAGCGGGTTATATTGGCGTTGCCAAGTTCTTCCATACGATTCTATTTTCAGATCTCAAGACAAAGCTTTGGAGCTGTATGCTTCCGATGAAATCGAAGTTGCCGAATACAGCTCAGGGGAGTCAAACAACTATTTTGGCTGGACGGATGCAAAGTCAGATACAGCGCGGCAGCTTGCAGCCAAGTTCGTTGACAGATTCCCCAGGTTAACCAGAGCGGGTCTGGGAGAATGTTTCCCTTACTCCGGTTGGTTTAACCTCATGCTCGGGCGCAGTGAGCGTGGCGATTTGCCAGTCATGTATTCTGATGACGGCCTGGATGGAACCGATTGTCGGGGTTCCGCGACTGGGTCGCCAATTCCGTTCCCACCTCATAATACGTTGAAAATCCAACATGGTATCTTGCTTTCGAGGCGATCTATCTCGCGACAGTTTGTAGAAGAAAATGACTGGCACACTGCGTACCAAACGCTAGTAGACAAAATGGGCCAGGATTTAAGGAAAGGTACACCTGTTATCGCGCCAGAGTACCCGTTGCCGCATGACGTAAACAGCGACGATAGCTATCACGATTTGCTGTTCCAGATCGGGGCATACTGGGAAGGGGCTATCTACTACCTGGTTACCATACTGCGATACAAATCACCCGAACATTTTCTGTCTGATTACCTGTCTGAAAACATGTCAAAATCCAAAGAATGGAATTTGTTCAAAATCACGTGGGATGATCGTGGGCAGCTAAGCCTGTTGTTGGCTCATTTTTGTCGCATTGTTATCCAGGGGAACTATTCCCCTGACCGGGATCATATGGGAGAGGCCAGACAAGAGCAGGTCGTTAAGTGGTTAGCTGATTTCGAGGCATTGCACGAAAGACCGGTTTTGTATCCAAACCCGTACTACGGTGGTGGAAACCCTCTGCACCTAGCCACTCTTTCTGATGTCTCCGTTATGTCGGGTATAACCACACTGCTGACGTGAGAGCATCGTCGCCTAAAGGAACAGCGTAGTGAATAAAATGAGAAACCACTTCCCCGAAGTAATCTCGCGCATCAAAAGCAGCCATGATCAGGTCGAATTGATGAACGGGGTATTGCGCGACCAATGGAAGGCCTTGTTATTCGGTTTTGGCCTCGGGATACTCGTGCCTGTATTTTTGATTGTAGGGTTTCTGGAGTTACTCAGTTGGTGGATTGTTGGCCTCGGATTCCTTGTATTGACGGGGCTCCTCATCACGGCAATGCGGGTTCTTGAAAGTTCAGTCGTCGAGGCCAAAGCGCAGGACCGGAAATACTTCCTTGCCTGTATTCGTGCGGCCACCAATATGGAAGAACTCCACTATGCGGGCCTGTTTGGATACCCACCCGGGGGCACAGGGGAAGAGCGGGATCAAAGCTACGTCGAAATACAAAAAAAGCTCGCTTCAGCACTCGCAATGGAGGTAAGTGATGACTTTCATTAGGCCTACTGTTGTTTGGCACTTAGAGCAGCCCCAGCATTGGCATCAAACCTGATCCGGGTTATATAGTCGGCACTGAAATGGTCCACCCAGTCTGTATTCTCGCAAAAAAAATGTAGGTGGGGCAGATCGAAGACCACTTCGAAGATATATTTGCGGTAGATGGATGGATTATTGCTGAGGACAGAAAATATGAGCTTCCTGTCACAGTATTGCGTGGTCATTAGACGCCCCATCATTCATGCAATGGTTTAAGATACGCCAGAAGTCTGTATCTCACTAAGGAAAGGAATCCAGCCGTATGCATTGGCAGGAATGCGTTCTGCGTTTGCCACTATTTGGCAAGATTTTACGCGTTGAGGAATCAGGAAGATTTATGTTCCTAGATTACTCAGGCGGAAACGATGTTTTTGCACATATAAGCTCTGATTTAAGTAAGCGATATAGGCAGATTCCACAAGACCTTGTAGGCAGCGATTGTCTATTCGTTCTAGGGACGACGCCCCAAAAGGATAAGATTTGTGTCGTCTCGTGGATTCTCACGAAAAATGTAGACTGGCAAAATCAATCTCCCTGCAGCTCAGCGATGGATTGGATGTCAATTCGTCGTGATTACCTTTCTAATATTTCAGAAAAACGCCTTGCCAAAGTCCTTCAAGCGGATTGGTACCAGGAACTGTGGAGTGAAAGCGATAATGCTCCTCCTGCAAACCTGAATGATCCGATTCTGATAGAGCGCATTGAGCAAAAGACGAGTTGCAGCGATTCGGATAGACTGAAGTTATACAGAGCTTTCGTAGATACGCCTTACAGCATCCCGCTCGAATCTCGGCCCTCTGAAGAAGACCTCATTTTGGCAGAGCACACAGTCGAAGCTCTACTTGAGAGTACAGATATTGATCCTACAGAGTTTAGGAATGTCTCCGATCTGCACAAAGAAAAATATCTTGAGTGGTATATCCGGGAATCGATAGGTCGGGGCAGGCAAATCGACTCGAGTCAGTTAAACATTCTTAGCTGGAGATATTCATTCGAATCTAGCCTCGCAGAAAAGCTCATCAATGACCCGGGGCTGGCAGAGGGTTTTCCAGGTAGCTGGATTGCAGGTTTGATCTCTAGAGGAGACCTAGCTACCGAGTTTATTGAGCTAAGGAGCAAGAAATACCCGAACGATGAGAGTGTTTTACTTAACCTGCTGCCAGAAAAGCAGCACATAGGGTACCTTCTAGAGCGCTGTAGAGATCTGGAAGCCTTTGAGTTCGTCCAAAGTAGCAGTAAGGAGTCCAATCTTAGACAGTTTCTCCATTCTATTGTTCTTGCTGTCGATTTAGAGAGTGATGGTAAAAATATCCAACAAATCGGCATATCCAATGGTGCCGGTAAGAAAATTCTCTACGACTCAGGAAATAATGACGTTTCGTTGTCAGATGGCCTCACAAGTCTGGAGGAATTGATCGACGGTGCGACCATTATTGTTGGCCATAACCTACTGGCTTGGGATTGGCCGATATTGTCAAGGCATCTTCCTCGTCTCTCAGACAGGAAATTCCTGTGGGACACGCTCCTCGTTCAGTTCTTGCTACAGCCCTGCTCTTCCAGTTTCGCGCTCGGAGGCACTCATCAGGCTCATGACGACGCCAAAGACGCGTGGGACCTCTTTAGAAGACAGCTAGATGAGTTGGATAGGAACCTAGTTGGCCAGCTTTTGGGGGTTTCTACGGAAACTGGTGAGTATATGTATGCCAAGTTATGTGAGGGAGCGGAATCGCTTCAAAAAAACTATGTTTCTGCACCTCACTGGTTAGCTCATCTGACAAGCGAGAACGCGTCAACCCGAAACATAGTCTACGTGGAACCGCATGAACTCGACCGGGTTAGGTGGGTTCCTCAAGCAGTGGTAACGGTCTCGGGCGGGATCGATGTATTGGAATTTGATTTAGAAAGGTTAGAAACCGTAATTTTGGGCATGGCAACGATTGAGCCACTACAAGGGGTCGTTTGTTCTGTCATCCGTTCAGCTATAAAAGCTTCGATTCAGGTGACTCCAGACATGATACCGTTATGGGCATGTAGTGGTAATCCGGACATCGCAGCGCTATTGGACTCTGCGACTCGTGTAGCCACCGCGAATGATTCTGGAGTGCAACTACGTAGCTTGGAGAATGTAGGTAAAGACTGTTCTGAAAGCGATCTTTTTGTTATTGATAAGAACATAGAGGCCATTACAACAATCTGCGAAGAAGTAGCTTTTCAGAATCTTCCTAAAAGCATTAGAAAGTTACTAAATGAGGCTCCTCCTGGTCATGATGTAATGATTGATTTTCAGAACATATCTGAAAGTGGTGATCGTCACTGGGTTTCATTTGACTCCGCTGCATTTCGGCTGGATTACGCAGGAAAGCAGTGGAAGATCCAGCAAGTGAGGGCTGTCGAGGAACTTTCGGTGGTTCGCTTCGATAGCAAGCTATCGAATAACCAGAAAACCTACCAAACGAACCTCGCAGACTTCAGCTTTTATCCAGGTGAAGAAGATCAGAAGGGCTATTGGACGGAGGTGTTGTTCAAGTTCCTCATCCTAAAATCAGCACCAATAAGTAAAGCCAATGCCTACATACTGGTAGTTACTTCAACCCGAAGCGGAAAATTGATTGATCTCTTGAGAGAGTTGATGGCTTCCCGTGGCCTAATGGAGCAGAAGCAGGACTTTTGGTCTATCGAGCGTTGGCTAGAGGCCAGTACCTCTGAAGGCAAGAATCACTTCGTTTGTGGTGAAAGCGAACTATTGGTGTGGACTAGAGCAGCCGATAACAAAGGTATCACGCTTCTACCAGTAATTGAGGCGCTTCCTTTAGAACAGTGGTGGGCTATCACACCATCAGTGCATGCATTTGAAGAACCTGCGGAGATAGAGGAAGAGGAAGGTGTTGACGACGGCTCTGAGCAGCAAGAAGGCTTGGATATCGATGATCAGGAAATATCGAGTCCCGGCGCGAGCCTAGGCGCGATAGCATTCGTTAAGATTTCGGAAATGGTTGCTCATTCTCGACAGCTGCTCGAAAAAAACTATTCATCCTGGTTGGGCAGGTTAGGCCTCGGTGAGTTCCCTGAGATCGTACATCTTGATCCGAGGGTTGATCTAGTAAAAGTCGGTATAGCACCGAACAGCTCGGTAATCGAACCAGATTATAGTTTACATAGTGGGATATCGCGAGACGATATCGTTAAGGCATTAGACGCAATTTCGGGAGTTGAACGAAAGATAGCTTTAACGACTATTGAGCCGCTAGAAAAGTTCTTCCAGGACCATTGGGGGAGCAATTATGTGTTCAAGGAAAAAACACAAAGGCCGGTAATTGAACAGGTTCGTACTCGTGAAAAAGACGTTCTTGTGTCGCTTCCGACAGGCGAGGGAAAGTCTGTACTGTTCCAGGTTCCTGCATTGTATAGAGGGTTAAATACCAGGCGAATGAGCCTCGTTATTTCACCCTTGAAGGCTCTGATGCGAGATCAAGTCGAAAATCTACACGACAAGGGATTTGATCTATCTGTTGACTACTTGTCGGGTGATCGCTCTTCACATGAGATCGAGGAAGTTTACAGAGGAATAGTAGATCATCGTTTGTGCCTCGTGTATGCGGCTCCTGAGCGATTGAGAAACCAGCGGTTTGTAGATGCGCTTCAGCGACGTTATCAAGCTGATGGGGGGTTCGAGTATATAGTGTTCGACGAGGCCCACTGCATTAGTCAGTGGGGGTATGAGTTCCGGCCCGACTATTTCTACGCATTAGACAGGATAATTTCACATTACAGGAATTCTAGTTCGCAGGAAAAGACACCGATGATGTTTCTTTCTGCCACCGTAACTGAATCCACAAAACAAGATATACAGCGGCTAGTAGGAGCCGCGAATGAAGAGAGCGCCTACTTACCGTTTGAGGTGGTTCCGCAAGTCGCGATTAATCCTATTAGAGCTCATATTAGCCTCGAGCCGAACTTGGTGCCAGGAATCCTTCGTGGTCAAAGTCCCGACGACTGGCGTATCGAGGCACGTCTCGAAAAGATCATTGAATGCTGTGAGAAGGCTGAGCGTAATTCTGACAATATGGGTTCGACCAGTGCTGTAATCATCTTTGTTTCACGCCGTATCTTGGCCGAAGAAATATCATTCATGTTGTCTGTTAGGCTGAAACGGAGCGAGGTAGATTTCTTCCACGCCGGCCTAGACTCAGAGACTAGGCAGGAGGTCTACGAGAGATACAAGAGTGGCCAGATCAACGTGCTTGTCGCGACAAAAGCATTTGGAATGGGTATGGACATCCCCCATATTCATTGGGCTATTCACTTATCTCCGCCGCAATACCTGGAGGACTATCTCCAAGAAGTTGGGCGTATCGGAAGGGGGGAAGAGGATAGAGAGAAACTTAAGCTCCAAACGGGAGACGAACAGTTAAAAGCGATTGTTCTGCACTCTTCTGATGACTTTGAAACTAATCTCTCTAATGTCCAGGAAAGTAGAATTGATTTCCCTGAGATTGTAGCGCTTTATGACGAAATTAGAAAACTAGGCAAGCCAACTGAAGAAGGCCAGATTACCATTCTACCGGATGCGGGTTTTGACTGCAGAGTATCTGGTGCCAAGCGTCGAAGTCAGGCAACTAGAATTCGTAAGACACTGTTTTGGCTCGAAAAAATAGAGCGCTTGGAGATTGTAGGTGTATTCCACCAACTGCTACCTATGTCTCTGAAGCTCGATGCGCTGAACGATCTCGCAGAGAATTCGAAGAACAAGGAAATTCGTGGGCTGTCTGCTTGCCTACTAGAGCTTTGCACTGTCGATACAGCTTCAGCTTTGACATCTAATCCTGCCGGCACCACTGCAGAGTCATTCATTTTTAGCCAGCCTTCTTCTGGATTTCAGAGTGTGTCTAAGGCTCTGGCAACATTGTTTGGTTTCCTACTACCCTCTCCGAGGCAGGATCAATCTATTCCGAATAAGTCCACGTCTGCAAGTGAAGCCAAAAAAATGGTTCAAGTTGGGCGAGTAGAGGCAATTATCAATTTGGAGAATATTTGGAAGCTGGGACTGTTCGAGCATCCAGACGATTTGCTCGGAGCTCTGTGGGAGCTACAACAGCTGAAGGCCGCAGAGATAGTCAGATCCATTAGCTTTAGTAAGTCACGGTTTTCAAGATCGCCTCATGATTTTGCTAGTGCACTTTTTGATTGGATGGAATTGGTGCTTGAAAAAATATGCGGTGAGTTTCGTGACTCCTCACCAATTCCCTTAAATTTGGATGAATTGGAGATCGAATGTCCGCGTCTGGTCAAAGAAGGAAAGGAGATCAATGTAAAACCCACGCTTGAGAGGGCCATAAGGCGGACATTGATGCGAATCGGCGTTTCCGTTAGCGACCATCTGGACGGGGAGGGAGTCCGATACACACGGGTGATTGCGCCGCACGGAAGCGCCTCGAAGCTTCGAGGACGTGCCCGAAAAGTGATCGAGCTTGCTCGACTGCTTTGGCCAACGATTAGTGATGCATTATCAGACAATGATGCTGTTGTAGATTTTTCTGCACTAATTAACGCTTCTCTACAGGTCCACCATCGGTTTCGGCGTAAGGATCTAGAGAATGCACTGGCATTATTGGCTTCTGTTCGATTGTGTAGCGCCAGTGAGCCACCAATTTCACCCTCATTTATTATCGGCACCAATGCTAAAGACCCAAAGATAGATTCAGAAGAATTTCCTGAGATTCTCAATGAGATCGAGAGAGTTAATCAGTTCGCCCAGTTACGCGGTGATGCTATGGAGATTTTCTGTCACCTCACAGATGCAGACGCTCGTGGCAACTTTATTCAAGGGTACTTCAATGCATCTTCACCAGATGCCTTGCAGCAATTCTTGGAAGATCAAATACCTCTGGCTGACCCATCGGGCTCGCCTAGGATGGAAAGTAAGCTAGAACATATTCGAGCATCAGCGATAGATGGTCTTTTCGAGCGTTATAGTATCGACGATGCTGAAGAGCCCAATCAATGGCGCGCCATCGTAGCTCCTTTCAATCAGAACACGCTAGTTAATGCGGGGCCTGGTGCAGGAAAGACATCGGTGCTTCTCGCTAGGATCGTTCATCTAATCCATAAGCAAAGGCTGAAGCCTCAGGAAATACTAGTGTTGGCCTTCAACCGAGCTGTCGTATTTGAAATCCGCTCTCGGCTCAGAAAGCTCTTCACTGATATCGGATATGGTGCGTATGTACGTCGAGTACGTGTGCACACTTTTCATGGTTTCGCATTAACCTGCCTCTCGAATGATCTCGACCGCAGCAATGAAATGGGTGATGACTACATTAGCGAACTGCAGGC
>JBDNIE010000386.1:0-2242 GCA_041688425.1 Halioglobus sp.
ATTAGTATGAGCGACGCCATTCACTATCAGAGCCGTCTACCGGGTGGCAGTCACTGGTCCATGGTGCTCAAGAAGGGATTAACCCTCAGATTAATCGACGATGAGGGTGGCGCCAACGTGGGCATGCTTTTCTACAATCCTGCGAATCTGTTGGAGCGCTACAACGCGCCAGACACGCTCAAATGCCAGCACACGTTCAAACTGACGCAAGGCAACTGCCTGTATTCCGATATGGGGCGCGTGTTCTGTTCAATTACCGAGGATACCGCTGGATGGCATGACACTGTCTGCGGGAACGCCACGCAAAAAATCGTCGCGCAAAAGTGGGGCGAGCGCAATTACCAGCAGTACCGCAACGACTGGCAGTTGAATGGCTATGATTCTTTCCTCGTTGAGGTTGCAAAGTATGGGATGGGTAAAAGGGATCTGGCGGCAAATCTCAATCTGTTCAGCAAAGTGGCGGTCGACGCTGGCGGCGCGCTCATGTTTGATCACAGCCCAGTATCTGCAGGGCGGTTCGTCGACCTACGTTTTGAAATGGATACGCTGGTCGTGCTCCATACCTGCCCTCACCCATTAAACCCGGCGACCGAGTATCCGCGCAAAGCGGTCAGCTTCCAGATTTGCGCCAGCGACCCGGTCGCCGACGATGACCTGTGCAGAAACCACTGCGCCGAGAATCAGCGTGGTTTTCAAAACACTGAACTGTACACACTGGGCCGCGCATGAATGCAGATCGACTAGTGATTGGGGAGACAAACTGTGATTAAAGACAGTGCATTGCACGCAGACCATGCTGTGTATCGCGAGGTCGTGAATGCGGGAGACTACTACATGCGGCCGCTGCTGCAAGGCCAGACCTTGCGCATTCTCGATCTGGAGGGCAACCAGGCGGCGGACACACTATTTTATAGCGCACACGATACCAGCGAGCGCTACAGTGCGATCGACACGATTCGCGAGCAGGGCAATGTGTATCTCACCGCCGGCACTGTGCTGGTGAGCAACGAAGGCAATCCGATGTTAGAGATCGTTGCCGATACCTGTGGCCGGCACGACACCCTTGGTGGCGCCTGCGCTACCGAGTCAAATACCGTGCGCTATGCACTGGAAAAACGCTGCATGCACGCCTGCCGCGACTCCTGGTTGCTCGCCGTGGCTGAACATGAGGAGTTCGGCATGAGCAAGCGCGACATCACGCACAATATCAATTTCTTTATGAATGTGCCGGTCACGCCTGAGGGCGGACTAACCTTTGCAGACGGTATCAGCGATGCCGGCAAGTACGTGGAGCTGGCCGCCAGGATGGATGTCATTGTGTTGATTTCCAACTGTCCGCAGCTGAATAACCCCTGCAACGCCTACCACCCGACACCCATAGAAGTACTGATCTGGGACTAGTCGTATTCACATGACAACGGAGCCTTATGTTTAGCAAAGTACTCATTGCCAATCGCGGTGCTATCGCCACGCGGATCATACGCACACTGAACCGGTTGGGCATTGAATCGGTCGCGGTCTATAACGACGCTGATGCGCAGTCGCTGCATGTGCAGCATGCTGATATTGCCGTCAACCTTGGAGTAGGAAGCGCTGCTGACACCTATCTGAACATGGATAAGGTGCTGCAGGCTGCGCTCGATACGGGCGCACAGGCCGTGCATCCTGGTTACGGTTTCCTGAGTGAGAACACCGAGTTCGTCTCCCGCTGCGAAGCACAGGGGCTTGTTTTCATCGGGCCCACCACCGAGCAGATGGCGCTGTTCGGGTTGAAGCATCAGGCACGCGAAGCCGCCCAGCAAGCCGACGTACCCCTGGTGCCCGGATCTCCCCTGCTGAAAAACATCGACGATGCCGTGACCTGGGCCGATGACGTTGGCTACCCGGTGATGTTGAAGAGCACCGCCGGGGGTGGCGGTATTGGAATGCAGGTGTGCAGCGATGCCGAGGTCTTGCGCTCGGCTTGGGACAGCGTCAAACGTTTGGGCACTAATTACTTCGCCAATGACGGGGTTTTTCTGGAGAAGTACATTGCTAATGCCCGCCACATCGAAGTGCAAATCTTCGGCGACGGCAAAGGCCAGGCCATTAGCCTGGGCGAACGCGACTGCTCTGCGCAACGCCGCAACCAGAAAGTCATCGAAGAGACGCCGGCGCCTAATCTATCTGACGCTGCACGACAAAAACTGCACGTAACGGCCGAGTGCCTGATGGCCTCCGTCAACTACCGTAATGCCGGAAC